>DASVGM010000186.1:0-11180 GCA_036379555.1 Pirellulales bacterium
CGAGAAAGGTGAGGCGCGAGAGTTTGTCGCGCAGGTTGAGTTGCCCGCTGGGGCGGGTCTTCGTGACCGTCGTCGTCATGACGTGACTCCAAGATCGCGGTGAATGGCATCCGTTACGTGGCCCGCTTGTGCGGCGGGCGAACGCGGAATAGTTTAACGGATTTGGGCGGAAATTGAAGAGGGGGAGCCGGCTTGCGGGTTGAATCAACTAAATAAACTTGCGTGATTCCGGATCGCGGCGTCGTGGAGGATGGGCTTCCTCGCCCGCCACCAGGTAACTGGACGGGCTAGGAAGCCCATCCTCCCTTTCCCAACATCAAGCAAGGTTATTTAGTCGTGGCCCCGCTCACGCCCGTTCGGCAAGAAACACCATGTCGTCGGCGCGGCGGCAATGCTCGCTGACGGCGGCAATGGCCTGCGCTAACGGCTTCCAACGGCAGGCCGTCAGCCAGCCGTGGCTCGATTCGCTCGCCGCCAGCCGTCGCGCCGATTGCCGAATCCAGCCGTCGGTGCCGACAAACGTCGTGCGCAAAACGCGAAAGCCCTCGGCCGCTAACAGCGCGTTGAGCGTGCTCGGCGTAAAATGGGTCAGATGGCGAGGCACATCCAGGCCAAACCATTGCCGGCCGAAATGCTCAAACGACCAGCTCGCCAGGTTCGGCACGGCCACGACCAACAGTCCCCGCGGACGCAGCAGCCGACGGGCCTCGCGCACCGTCTCACGCGGTTGGTGGACGTGCTCCAAAGCTTGCCACATCGTCACGCAATCAAACGAATCGGGCGGCAGGTCCGCGTGCGGCAACGTGCCCACATGTACCTGAATGCCGCGCTGCCGCATGACCGCCTGCGCCGCCAGCGGTGACAAATCGAGCCCTTCGACCCGCCAACCTGAATCGCGCATTCTCTCCAGAAAGGCGCCGGCGCCGCAACCAAAGTCGAGCAAGCGGCCTTGCCCGCGGTACGGAATCCATTCGCTGCGCCGCAGTCCGCCGCGCAGCCAAAGCCGCGCCAACCGGCTGCCGCAGCGCGTCAGAGGCGTTACCGGCTGTCCCGGATAACCGTAGTCGCTGCGCAGCACGAGACGCTGCAAACGCGCCCTGAGCCGGGCCTTCAGCCGCGGGCCGACGGCGCTGCGCATCTCATAGCATGAATAATCGCTCGGATAGAAATGGCCGATCGTCGCTGGCGTCGGCCGCGGATTGGTGAACGTCAAATCGCAGGTCCGGCAGCGCACCACTTGTAAGTCGGCGCGCAGTTCGCCGTCGCGCCAGGCGAGAACCGTCGTGTGATCGTTGGAACCACAGAGCGGGCAGGCGGTTTCCTCCCACTCAACCGGGGTCAGGTGCCGCGTAAACTTTCCGACGCGTCGTGTGCTAACGGCCGTGCTCATGCTTGATTCTCAATGGCTTGCAGGATGGGAGCGCAAGCGCTGGAAGCGCGAAAGGGAGTTGACGGGCACTATTTTCGGCAAGAACCGGCCTTTGCCTTTGGCCGCTTTTTGAATATTTTCCTCGTCGCCAACTCAGATACGACGCGCAAGTTGCCTAAGTTACGTACTCTTTCACCAAGCAAGATAGATTGAATGCACAAGCTTCGCTGGTTTGACGCCTGCTGGCTGCTGGTTTGTCTGACGGTCTCGTCGGCCTGGTGCGTTACGGCGGCACGGCAACTCAGCGCCACGTTTGACGAGCCGCTTTATCTTGAGCGCGGCCTCGAACGCTGGCGGTCGGGCAGTCATGCCGGCCTGATGAAGCTGGGCACTATGCCACTGCCGGTCGACTGGGACACACTGCCCTTATACGCCTATGAACGCTGGACCGGCGTGCCGCTTGACGCCAATCGCGACCTGGCGCGCGCATTGCCTTGGGCCCGCGCGGCGGCACTCGTCTTTTGGTGGCTACTATTGGTTTATGGTTGGTTGACGGCGCGTGCCATCGCCGGCCCCTGGGCGGGACGCTTGGCGGTCGCCTGGTTGGCCTGCGAGCCGAACTTGCTGGCGCACGCCAGCCTGGCGACGACCGACGTGCCGATCAGCGCGTGCCTGCTGGCCTTGGCCTACCATTTTCACGCCGGCCGTGAAGCCGACTGGTGGCGGCGGGTGGGCATTCCCGGCGTGTGGTTCGGCGCGGCGGTGCTCGCAAAAGCTTCGGGCATGGTGTTTGGGCCGCTATGCTTGCTGGCCATCGAGGGGCATCGCCTTTGGCGCGGCCGTCCCACGACGTCGATCGCGAACCTTCGCTCGTCCTTCCGCGATCTGACGCACATCGCCGCGATTGGTTTCGCCGTGACGTTCCTTTACTGCGGCTGCGATTGGCGCGCGGAGCCGAGCTTTGTCGCCTGGGCGCATGCGCTGCCTGCCGGCAACGGCCGCGAAACGATGGTTTGGATTTCAGAACACTTGCGAATCTTCAGCAACGCCGGCGAAGGATTGGTCCGGCAGATCAAGCACAACATGCGCGGCCACCACGGCTCCTATTTGTTCGGCCGGGCCTACGATCATCCGCTGTGGTACTATTTTCCCGCGGCGTTGGCCGTGAAGCTGACGCTTCCGCTGCTGGCCGCCCCGTTCGTTCTGCCACTCGCATTCCATCGCCGTGCGCGATTCCAGTGGACGCGTTTTCGGGAGGATGGGCTTCCTAGCCCGTCACCAAGCGGCTCGACGGCCTGGGAAGGCCATCCTACGTGTGCGTCAATCGCCCGCGGCTTCAACTGGGCGCTGGCCGCGGCGCTGGTTCTTTTCGCCTTCAGCCTGAACTGCCGCGTGCAAATCGGCATTCGCCTGATGTTGCCGTTGGTCGCTTTTCTGGTGACGGGCGTTGCCGCCGCATTGGCGGATCTCTGTGGGGACCGCTCTCTGTGGCGTTCCGTCGACGCGGTGGAAAAATCGAACTGCGACGAGACATCAGCGCCGCGCGGCCGAGCGATATGGATCGCCGTCGCGGCGGCCTCGGTGCTGTGGACCGCCGTGGCGGCGTGGCGCGTGTGGCCGGAGGCGCTCTGTTATACCAACGAGCTTGGCGGCGGAACCGCTCATGGTTACGCTTGCCTCAGCGACTCCAACTACGACTGGGGGCAGGGTTTGAAAGAGCTCGCCGACTGGTGCCGCCGGCGGCAACTCACAGAGCTGGACGTTTGGTACTTTGGCACCGATCCCGCGGTCGATCAACCGCCGTTGCGTCAATTGCCGCTGCACATCTTGCCGATTACCAAGCCTGCCGAAGTGCCGCTTTGCGTTGGCGGCCGATACCTTGCCGTCAGCACGACGCTCGCCTTTGGCACGGGGCCTGATCTGCCGGGCGTTAAGCCGGCAGTGGCCTACGTTCGCGGACGACAGCCGGTGGCGCGCACTTCGACCTTTTTCATTTACGACTTAGGTGAGCGACCGCTGGCACGCTCCGCCAAGAAGATCGAGCGGTAGGAGAAAGCATGACTCATACGCGGTGGTCCTCTTACCTGGCCGGCTGCAAAGCCTGGCTGACGCGGAACGATCGACCGTTGCGCGGCCTCGTCGTGTTTGTCGGGCTGGTCATTTTCATGGTGCAGTGGGTGCGGGCGGGCATTCTGGTGGACGACGGCGATTTCAACCTGCACTGGCAGTTTGCCGGGCGGTTGCTGGAACACAAGCTGCTCTACGCCGGAGGGTTGCATACTCCCTATCCGCCCTCATGGGCCGTCGGCTGGGCGCCGATCGCACCGCTGCCTTTGACCGTGGCCAAGATGATTTGCTATCCCTTGAGCGCCCTGGGCCTGGCGGCGGTGCTGTGGGTGCTCGATCGACTCTGCCGCGATCGCTTGCCGGTATCAGCCGCCGGCCGGTTTTGGACCGCCGTCGCGGCGCTGGCCATTCTCTCGCGGTTTCTGGTGCGCGAGTTGCCCGAATGCGGCCCCAATCTGATGCTGCTGGCTTTTGTCTGGATCGCCATTGATCTCTGGCGGCGTAAACGCGACACGGCGGCCGGGGTCTGCCTGGGCATTGCCACGGCGCTCAAATGCACGCCCGGTCTGTTCATCGCCTATTTCGCCTGGAAACGGCAATGGAGACTGGCCATCTCTGGGGTCGTGACCGCGGCGTTTTTCGCCCTGACGCCGGTTCTTTGGCAGGGCGCGGACGATTACCAACTTCACCTGCGGATTTGGGTGGCGAATTTGCGTCATGGGCTGGAACAGCCCGACCCGACCGTGGGCGTACTCGGGCCGGACACGTTGCAGAACCTATCATTGCGGCCGGCGCTGGTGCGTTGGCTGATGCACTTGCCGGCGGGCCATCCCGGCCGGCTCGACGAGCCTCTCTACATCGAGCCGCTGGACCTTTCGCCCGTCGTCGCGGGGCGCGTCGCCAAAGTCATCATGCTGGGTCTGTTGCTGGGCCTCGCCTGGATGTTTCGCCGGTCGATCGCCGATCGCGACGGCGTGGCTGTCGCTTGGGAGTGCGCCGCGGTGGGCGCCTTGTCGCTTTTGCTCTCGCCCATCACCTGGTATCAGCATTGCGTGGCCCTGTTGCCGGTGTTCTATCTGTTTGCGCGTTCCGTCGCGAGCGGCCTGCGGCCGGAGCGATGGATGTGGGCGGTGGTCGCCGGGTTTGTGCTGATGGTCGTGGTGCTCAATCGCGGCTTGATTGGCCGCGACACGACCATGCTGCTGGCCAGTTATCACTTGACGACGCTGGCGATTTTCGGGGCGTTGGTCTTGGCGGTGGGCGGGCGACGCGCGTGTGCCGCGAAGGAATCGAACGAACCTCGGGCGCTGATGGGCGTTGTCACGAATTCGTTTCGCCACGATCGGGGCTTGTCCCCGTCGAGCGCTGACTGGCTGGCTAGTACTCCAAGCGCGCGCCCCAATTCCGCGGACATCCGCCGCCTGCGGCGGCGGATGCCCGCGGAATTGGAAAAAGAGGCATCGCTCCACGGTTCTAGCCTGTCAGTCAGCGCTCCACCGGGGCAAGCCCGGCGGTGGCAAGTCGGAGCGAAACTCCCTGATCTGGAGACCGTCTTCGTCGCGCTCGGCATCCTCCTGCGGCTGTATCACTACCTGCGGAATCCCTCACTGTGGCACGATGAGGCGGCGTTGGTCGTCAACGTCCTCGACAAGAGCTTTGCCGAGTTGCTGGGCGCGTTGACCTTTTCCGAGGCGGCGCCGCCCTTGTTTTTGTGGTTGGAAAAGTGCGCCGTCGTGATCGGCGGCGAGTCGCTGTATGTGCTGCGTCTGTTGCCTTTGGCGGCAAGTTGCGCGGCGCTTGCGCTCTTTGTACCCATCGCCAAACGGCTCGTCGGCGCCGCCGCGCCCTGGGCCGTGCTCCTGTTTGCCGTCTCCGACCGCTTGCTCTGGCATGCTTGCGAAGCCAAACAGTATTCGCTGGAAGTGTTCGCCGCGGTCCTTTTAATGTATGTTTGGCTGCGCGGCGAAAACCGGCCACTGTGGCGGCGCGCGGGTCTGCTGGCGCTGCTCGCGCCGCCGCTGCTGACGTTGGCCTATCCGGCGGCGTTTCTTTATGGCGGGCTGCTGGTCGCGTTATTCTTTCAGCTTTGGCCATCGCGGCGCCTGGCCGATTGGCTCGCTTACGCGTTGTTGACTCTGACGGTCTTCGCCACGTTCGCGTGTCTGCTGGCCGGCCCCATTCATGCCCAGCGCGATCCAACGATCGTCGCCTGCTGGGATTCGATGAAGCAGTTTCCAGATTGGCATCATCCGATGAGCGTGCCCGGCTGGCTCATTCAAGCGACGTGCGGCGTGGTTGCCTATGGTTGCAAGCCGATTGGAGAAGGTCTCACGCCGCTGGTCGCCATCGGGCTGGTCGTGCTTTGGCGGCAGGGGCGGCGCGATTGGTGCATGCTCTTGGTCGTGCCGGTGCTCTTGGCGCTCGGGGCGTCGTTTGTCAAAGCGTACCCTTATGGCGGCATGCGCGTGATGAGCTACGCCACTCCGGCGGTGTTCTTACTCGCCGCGGCCGCGGCGCCTTGGTGCCGCGCGCATTTGCGCGGACGCGCCGCCTGCTTGGCGGCGGTCGTCGCCGTGCTCTGGTTGGCGCCGGTGGTACGCGCGGCTTACTGCGTCGTTCGTCCCTGGGATCGCGCCGACTGCGCCGCGGCGGCCGCTTACGTGCGGGAGCATCGCGAGCAAGCCGATCTGGTAACGGCCAACCACTGGGAGTTTCTCTATTATTTCCGCCGCTTGGGGCG
Organism: Pirellulales bacterium; assembly: GCA_036379555.1. Lineage (GTDB taxonomy): Bacteria > Planctomycetota > Planctomycetia > Pirellulales > JAICIG01 > DASSFG01. The sequence goes on from DASVGM010000186.1 coordinate 6,177, forward strand.
CGATTTCACGCCGGTCGAAAACCTGGCCGCCGCTCGGCCGCGCACTTGGGTTGTGGTCACTGGCGCCTTACCGGCCGATCGCGCGCCGACCTTGGCCTTGTTTCCCGATTCGCAATGGACGCAACTCGAGCGGCGGGAATTCGCCCGTACCACCGTGGTCTTGCTTGAGCGTCGCGACCCCACGGAAGCGGTCGCACGACGATTCACCGCGGGCCGGCTGAAATGAGCAATCAACCGGTGTGAATTCTTCGCGGCATCAGGCTGTGGCGTGCCGGTTCTGCCGGGAAGGGCTGATGACGAAAGACATTGAAGGTTTTTTCCCGCAACAGGCCGCGACCGTCAAGCTGATGGCGGGTGTCGAATGCGAGCAGTGAAAGACCCTCGGCTAAATCGGCGAGTGCCGGATGATTCCCGACACGCGGTCGAAATCAGAGTCGTGACTGGCGATTTGGGTCATGCCCTCGCGTCGACAAACACCGACGTCCCCGCTGGAATATCCGCGAAGGTCATATATCCTCAATAGCATCGAGAGCAATCCGCTCGATAAGCTGGGTGTCGGTGCAGGCGATCAATCCGGCAGTTGCACGAACGAGATTGCTTGGGGACTCGACTGTAATTCGCACATGTTCCCGTTCTTGGAGGGGAAGTGGCTGTATGGGCTTAAGCACACCGTTTTCATAAATCGCTTCAATGATCAGGGTCTCCATGCTTGCTCTCACAATCGCGGGCGTTTCGTTTTCTGTCGCTAACATTATAGCGTGCATGACCGGGATGCGCACGGCGGAATATCAAAAACCGCCTCGAACACGAAAGGATGCAGTGGCCATTGCCGTTTGGCAATATACTTCACGCGGCCACGAATGAGACGTGGTTGTCGCCGCATAGCGCGGCTACGGTTACGTCGTGGCCCAATTGTTTCGCCACAGCCGGCTGTTAGAATAACAGTGGGGGGATGTGGAGGGATTTATGTCGCGAATGATTACGGTGGCGTTTCTTGGCGTCATGTGTTTTGGCTCGAGCCTGCACGCACGGCAACCGCGGTCTGGGCGTGCGGAGGGGAATCGCCCCTCCACAGCGCGGGAACGCCCCCGCGGCGCCCCTGAAAACCGCTGGCGTTATCAGTATGCCGACGGTCGTTGGTGGTACCTCATGCCCGACGACCGCTGGTCTTACTTTGACGGCGGCCGCTGGCGGCCTTTTTTGCAGTCCAGCGGCTATGTGCGGCGGCCCGTCGATCCGGCGATGTTGCGGCTGGAATACAAAGAGGGCGTGCTGGGGCGACACAGGTGGCCGCGCGTCGCGGGTCAAAACGGCGGCAGCCTGCCACTCAGCGGCACCCAAGGCGCGGTCGGTGGTTCGCCGAGCGGCTCGTTTACCGATCCGCGCGGAGTGCCCAGCGGCATGAACACAAGCACCGGCACTTCCACCGGCATTGGCGGCTTGGGCGGCGGTGGCAGAGCGGTCAGCGGCAGTCCGCTGAGCGGGGGTGGCGGGGCCGTTGGCCAGCCGTGGCACTCGCGGTAGGCGCTTCCGATCGTCCTGTGCGGAATGTATGATACATCCGTGGTGGGACGTTCACGCTATGCCGCTCTCAGAGAATGCCACAATGACTCTCGTTCGCTGCGCCGCAATCGTCACGTTGGCCGTGTGTAATTTCGCGCCTTTGACCTTCGCGGCGGAACAAACCAAAACTGCCGACGAGGTCGAGCGCCTGATCGCCGACCTCAATCGCGACGACTTTCTGACTCGCGAAGCCGCGAATCGCGAGCTTCAGCAATTGGCTCGTCACCCGGAGCGTGCCGAGGAGATTGCGCGCTCGGTTCGCCAGGCTCTGGCCGCGGTCGATCTCAACTATGAAGCCCGGCGGCGGTTGGAGCGACTTTCGCGGCGCTTGCCGCCGACGGCGTTGCGGCCTCCCGATATCGGTGATGACGAGCTGGACCGGCTGGTCGCCGACCTCGACGGCGGCGACTATGCCGATCGCGTCGGCGCGGCCGCGCGTCTGGCGATGCTCGTGGAGGTGCCGGCGGGTGCTTGCCGCACCATTCAACGGCTGCGTCCGCTGCGGCGCAGCCCGGCGCTGTCGCGTCAGACGCGCGAACGCATCGACCCGCTTTGGGATCGCGCCCAGCTTGTCTGGCTGACAAGTTCGCCCGCCGCCTGGCAATGGCCGGCGGTGGGTCAAGAAGAAATCGAGTATTGGCTTGACCTATTGACGCGGCCGGCGCCGCCGGCGGCGGACAACGCTGCGTTGGAGGAATCACGGGCACGGCTGGAACGTCGCCGCCGGCTGAGCGACCGCGAGATCGCGCGCGAAGAGTTGCTGGCCTTGCTGGTGCGCGACGACCAGACGGCGCGTGTGAAAGCCGCCCTTGACGTGCGGTTGGCGGACGCGGCCCTGGATGCGGACGCGCGCCATCGGCTTGAGGAACTGTCCGGTTGGGCGCGCCCTTGGTTGGCGGTGGAGGGTTGGAACGAGCACAAGCTCGCCAGCCTGCTGGAATTGCCGGTCGGCGTGCCGTATCAGGCGCCGATGGCGCCGCGGGCGGCCTTGTTCGACCAAGTGAATGAGCAGGTGGCGCACTGCGTGAGCGACGCCGCGTTGCGGCCGGGCGATTATCCGGTGGGCGTGTTTTTCCCGCACCCGTCGGCGCTGCGGTCGGATTGGCAGTTCGTTCTGTTCAACTTGCCGACGCCGCGCGGCAGGCTGGCCTATCATTATCAACTCAAGCTGCATCGCGATGACCGTCTGGCTGATTTGAGCGAGCGCACGTTGGCACGGCTCGCAGCCGAGAAACGTCCGTTGACGCAAGCGGAATTCATCATGCTGGCTTCGCTCGACGCGCACGCGGTCTCACGCTTCGCCGGCAAATACCTGGCGGAAATTGGCGACCCGCCGCCGCCCGATCGCGAGCGAGAGCAGCGTGCCGGCCGCGGCAGCCCTCATACCAGCTTATGCAACTTGTTGGTCGAAATCGGCACGCACGAGGCGGTGCCGGGCATTCTGCAGGCCATCCGTTCAGGCAAGCTGAAAGCATCAGCGACCGACAATTCCGCCGACTGGCCGTGGGTGGCGGTGCTGACCATTTTGGCCAACGACCCCGCCGCGGACGCCCAACGCATCCTCAGTGAACTACTCGACCGCACCGATCCATTGGCGCCCGGCAAGGGCTTGCGTTGCGATCTCGGCGCCACGGCGGCGGCCATCTTGCTGGCCCTGCACGGGCAACCGTTGGAGAAATTCGGCCTGGAACTCATCGAGACACCCATCTTGGCCGAATACGGCGCGGTCGGCTATCGTTTCAATCCGCCGCAGATGCGCCAGCGCGTGATCGACTGGTGGCGTGAGGACGCTAAGTCCACGGTGGAGCGATCCACCGGGCCAGCCGCGGCGAACAACTTGCGTTTGAACGAGGAGAACCCATGACCAATAAAATGACTTTGACAAAATGCGTCGCGGTTTTGTTTTTGTTTTCGCTTGCCGGCGCCGTGCTGTTGGCCGACGATTGGCCGCAATGGCGCGGGCCGAATCGCGACGGCGTCTCGCCAGAAAAAGGTTTGCTCAAGCAATGGCCGCCGGCAGGGCCGAAGCTCGTCTGGCAAATCGACAACCTGGGCGACGGTTATTCGACGCCCGCCGTGGTCGGGGGAACGATTTATCTGCTGGCCAACCAGGGGCTTGACGATGAATTCATCAAAGCGCTCGACGCCAAAGACGGCAAAGAAATCTGGTCCACGCGTCTGGGCAAGGTTGGCAACCCGCTGCAGAAGCCAAGCTATCCGGCCGCGAGATCCACGCCGACAGTCGATGGAGAGTGGATCTTCGCTCTCGGCTCCGACGGCGACCTGGCATGTCTTGAAGCCAAGAACGGCCAGCCGCGTTGGCGTAAGAATCTGCGTGAGGAATTCTCCGGCAAACCCGGCACCTGGGCTTATTCAGAATCGCCTTTGATCGACGGCGACACGTTGATTTGCACGCCAGGCGGCAGCGACGCGACCATGATCGCCCTCGACAAGCGGAGCGGCAAGTTGGTTTGGAAGTCGCCCATGTCGGAAGCCGACGATGCCGCCTATTCGTCGCCCATTGTGGTTGAGGCCGCGGGCCTGCGACAATATGTGCAACTCCTGCAAAAGGGGCTTGTGGGCGTCGATGCCAAGAGCGGTAAGCTGCTCTGGCGATACGCCAAACCGACCAGCAAATTCGACGCCAATGTTCCCACGCCGGTGGCGGCGGACGATTGTGTTTACGTCGCCTCGGCGGGAACCGGCGGCGGAGCGGTGCGGTTGAAAAAGGCGGACGAAGGCGCGGTCGAGACCGAAGAGGTCTTTTTTTCGACGCAACTGCCAACGGCCATCGGCGGGGTGGTGAAAGTGGGCGACTATCTTTATGGCACGACCGGTCAGGCGATGTTGTGCGTTGAACTGGCCACGGGAAAGGTGAAATGGCGCGAGCGCGGCCTCGGCGCGGCGTCGCTCTGCTTTGCCGATGGCCGCTTCTATCTGCACGGCGAAAACGGCGATGTGGCATTGGTCGAAGCGTCGCCGGAGGCGTATCGGCAAAAAGGGCGATTCACGCCGCCCGGCCTGCCCGAACAACGCCAGTCGATGGGCAAGGCGTGGGCTTATCCGGTGATCGCCGATGGCCGGCTTTACATCCGCGACGAGAACATGCTATGGGCGTTCGACGTGAAAGATTGATGCGAGCGGGCCGTAGAATGATGGTAACAGACGGTGGGGCAACTGACGGAGCTATCTATGTCGACAATTCCAACTTCACCACTTGCGTTCGGGGCCGACCTCAAACGCGATTACCCTACCGGAGACGGCAAACCCGTGGGCGAAACTCCGATCCATCGCGATAACCTTCTCGACGGCGTCAGAACGCTGCAACTGTATTTCGCCGACAGCCCGCTAGTGTACGTTTCGGGCAACATGTTTGTTTACTATGAAGAAGGCAACCCCCGCAAGCACGTCTCGCCGGACGTGTTTGTCGCGTTCGGCGTA
>DASVGM010000187.1:0-19945 GCA_036379555.1 Pirellulales bacterium
GACCAGGGCCATGGCCGTCATCGCCAGCGTCTGGAATGTTTTTTCGCGCCACAATGCCAAGGTCGAGCCCAGACTTCCGGCGGCAAAGGCGCTGGCCACTGTTACCGCGAAGACGCGGCCGATCTGCTCGAACGAAACGCCGCCTAAGAGCGAGAGCAGCATGAACAGCGGCAAAGCAGCCAGGATCAGCGTGAAGACATTCAGCATGGCCGCCATCAGCTTGCCCAGCACCAGCTCGAGATTCGACAGGTGCGTGAGCAGCAACAAGGTGAGTGTCTGGCGATCTTTTTCGGCGGCGACCGCGCTGGCCGCGGCCAGTGCGGCGAAGAAGGTCGTCACGGCAAGCTGCAATGGGGCCAGTATGGCGAATACTGTGGCGCCGAAGCGCGCCAGGTCGCCGAGATTGCGAACTTCTTGCGTGCCCGCCAGCACTTGCCAGGCGGTGGTAAGCAGCACCAACAGCGCCAGCACATAAGCGGAGCGGGCGACATACAACCGCGCGCGGCGCGGCGCGGTGACTAATTCTCGTGTAAAAACTGGACCCGCTAACAACGCCCGACGTGGCTCCTTGTTTCAATTTCGTTGTGCCGATTATAAAGCGGATGCGAGCGGGGCGAAACAGGCGGAATGCGGATTTGTGGACGAAAGGGCCGCCCGGCGGGCACAAGCTCGCCAGGCGGTTCATTTGTCTGCCAACGTATTACTTGCTTGGCTTGGCGTTCGAGTATGGGAGGGAGATGCGCAGCGCGCTGCGCATCTTACCCTGCCAACGCATCACTTACCTGGTTTGGCGTCTGCGGCCGGTTTCGCATCGGCGGCCGCCTCGCTCTTGGCGTCGCCGGACGAGCTGGCGGCCGTGGCCGACGCCGAAGCGCGGGCGCCGGCCGCGTTTTTGCGTTTTTCCTTGGCCGCGTCGGCGAGCGACTTCACCTTCTCGCGTTGCGTGTCCGTCAGCACGGAGTTGCACTCGGCGTCGAGCTTGTCTTGCATTGCTTGCAACTCCGCCTTCAGGGCGGTGATCTTGGGTTCATACTCCTTTTGAATGGCATAGATTTTTTCGCGCTGTTCACCATCAATCACTTGACCGTAGAACGCGGGAAGCCGGCCGCGGGCTTTGGCCCGTTGCTTGCCCGGCCGGGCGCCGGCCTTGTCGGCGGCTTTGGAGTCGCCCTGGGGAGCGTCAGGTTGCGCCCAGGCGGCGGCGAAGAGAAAAGGAACGATTGCGGACACAATGAGCGGAACCCTAAGCACACGTTTCATGAACAATCCTCCAACAACGGTTATAGTGCCGGGGTGAGACATCCCCCCCGATGTTGATTATCGTAATGGCTCAAAATGCCAGATGCAAAGCTTTTCCGGGAAGATTTTTTTCGGGGAGGCATTCTGGGGTCGCCCTCTCTTGCCAAGGCGATATAATATGCCGTTTGAGTGCGGAGTGGTTTCGCAGTTTGGATAGGAACGGAGTCGATGAGCCAAGTAGTAGAAGAAATGGAAACGATCAATGTCGACCCTGTCGCCGTCGCCGCGCCGCAGCGCGTCATCGCCGCCGCCATCGGTTCGGCCACACCCTTCGATAAATGCCTGGCGCTGGCCAATAATCTCTGGTGGAGTTGGCAGCCCGAAGTGGTGAACCTCTTCCGCGACCTTGACCCCATCCGTTGGCGGCAACTCGACCATAATCCCATCGCCCTGTTAAGCGAATTCACGCCCGAACGGCTGGAAATGCGCGCCGCCGAATTGGTGCTTTACAGTCGCATCAACCATGCCTACCGTCGGCTAAAAGAGTACCTGAGCAACAACCAGACGTGGGGCACCACGCACGCCGGCGTGCTCGGCTCCAAGCCGGTCGCCTACTTTTCCGCCGAATTCGGCATGCATGAATCGGCCCCGATCTATTCCGGCGGCTTAGGCGTGCTTTCGGGCGACCACGTCAAGACCGCCAGCGATCTGGGGGTGCCGTTCGTCGCGGTTGGCCTCTTCTACGATCAAGGTTATTTCAAACAACATCTCGATCACGACGGTTATCAGCAGCAAGAATACCTCGATACAAAGGTCGAAAACCTGCCCATGGTGCCCGCCGTGGGGCTTGACGGCCAGCCGATTCACGTCACGATCGAAACCCGCACCGGCCGGCTGGTGGCCAAGGTTTGGCTCATGCGCGTGGGCCGCGTTCATCTTTATTTGCTTGATAGCGATGTGGACGGCAATAGCCCGGAAGACCGCGAGTTGACCAGCCGCCTTTATGGCGGCGATCATCGCACGCGCGTCAGGCAAGAGCTGGTGCTGGGCGTGGGCGGCGTGCGTGCGCTGAAGGCCCTGGGCATTTCGCCCGGCGTCTTTCATTTGAACGAAGGCCACAGCGCGTTCGCCACGTTGGAGGCGATTCGCGACATGATGGAATCGGACGGGCTAAGCTTTGACGAGGCCCTGCGGGACGTGGCCCGGCATACGGTTTTCACCACGCACACGCCGGTGCCCGCCGGGCACGACCGTTTCGACGCCGGACTGATCGAAGAACACTTGGGTCCGCTACGCGACCAGCTTGGCATTTCGCTCGACCAGCTTATGGGCCTGGGCCGTGTCGAGCCGCACAACGCCGGCGAGACATTCTGTATGACGGTCTTGGCCCTCAAGCTTTCGCGAAAAGCCAACGCCGTCAGTTCGTTGCACGGGCACGTCAGCCGCCGCATGTGGGCGCATCTCTGGCCTTGGCGCGTGGAAGAAGAAATTCCCATCGGGCACATCACTAACGGCGTTCACGTGCCAAGCTGGCTGGCTTGGCAGATGCAGCAACTGTACGACCGCAACTTTCCGGTCGATTGGTTCAAACGCATGTCCCTGGCCGAGGCCTGGCAGGGCATCCACAATGTCGATCCGGGCGAGTTGTGGGAAACGCACTACGCCCTGAAAAACCTGCTGCTGGCCTTCGTCCGCCGCCGCATCAGCCGGCAATGCCGCCGCCGCGGCGAGAGCGACGAGGTGGTCGAGGCCGCGCGAAACATGCTCGATCCGCACGTGCTGACGATCGGCTTCGCGCGCCGGTTCGCCACGTACAAGCGGGCCGATCTGATTCTCACCGAGCTCGACCGACTGTCGGATCTGGTGAACGATCCGCAGCGGCCTATTCAGATTATTTTCGCCGGCAAGGCACACCCCGCCGATGAGCCTGGCAAGCAGCTTGTCAAGCGCATCGCCAACCTGCGGCACGACCCGCGGTTCGCGGGCCGCGTGGCCTTTCTCGAAGACTACGACATCAACGTCTGTCGCCACATGGTGCAGGGCGTCGACGTCTGGCTGAACAATCCGCGGCGGCCATTGGAAGCCTCAGGCACGAGCGGCCAGAAAGTGGTGCTCAACGGCGGCCTGAATCTTTCCGTGCTCGACGGTTGGTGGGCGGAAGCCTACGACGGCAGCAACGGATTCGCCATTGGCAAGGGAACCAGCCACGTCTCGGATGAAGTGAACGATCGCCGCGACGGGGCCGATCTCTATCATGTGTTGGAAAACCAGGTGATTCCGCTCTATTACGATTATGACATCGACGGCCTGCCGCGCCACTGGATCAAGCGGATGATGAATTCCATCAGTTCGCTGGCCTGGCGGTTCAGCGCCAATCGCATGGTGATCGACTACGTGCGTAGCGCCTACTTGCACGCCGCCGGCGGTTTGAGCTGCGATATGGATCGCTAGGGCCGTCTTGGAGTGCGGCGATTCATCGCCGCTTTCTTTCACCACCGGGCTCGTCCCTAATGTCGCGAGATTAAGCTCTGATGCCACCCGCTTGCCGGGTGGAGATTCGCGTTGACGGTCTACAATCGGGCGTTGCCCGCGCCCCTTTTCCCGATTTTTCCCCGCTTGGCCGCCTTCGGCGGCCAAGCGGGGCAAAATCGGAAGCGTAGGGAACGCCGACTTTGTAGACGGCCAACGGGAAAATCCCTCGGGCAAGCCGAGGGCATCTTCCGGTATCGTCGCTGCATGTCAGGTTGTCGCTTAATCTCGTGACATTAGGGCTCGTCCCGGTGGAGCGCATGATTGACCGCCAAATCGAGTTACCGCGACACCATTCTCTCCCTCCTCTTTTTTCGCGTCGCGTGCGCTGCCTTTGGCAGCGGACGCGACGCGAAAAAGAGGAGGGCGATGCCGTGTTAGCCGTCGTTTCTAGCGGTCAATCACCGCTCCACCGGCGTAAAGCCGGCGGCGGCGGAGCGGAACAAATCTCACATCGATTCGTTAGTGATTTCCGTCCATAACATATCTAGCCTTTGGCGACCGGAGAACAACCGGGGCAGTTGTTCCACATGGTTCCCTTCATGGCAGCGTGTAGTATAAAACCACCGGGCCGCGCCGCCCCGCCGTGCGTCACATCTAATTGGCCGCCGGCCGCCGCCCGCCGCGGTTGCCGCCGAAACGCTGTTCAGGGAACTTGAATTCCGCCCCTTTCATTTCCGTGAATTTGGCCTTCTGCTCGTCGGTGAGCAGCGCCAGCAATTCCGCTTGCGCCTTTTCTTGACGTTCGCGGCTCTCGGTCATCCACTTTTGCCGCTCTTCCTGCGACGCCTCCTGGAAATTGAAGTTTCCGGTTGGACGTGCCGACTGCAGAATACCTTGCACCTTCGTTTGCTGATCTTCCGTCAGGCCAAGTTCCTTGGCGATTTCGGGACGCGTCAAGGCCATGACGCCTTGGAGTTGCAGACTCAACTCGTTCAGTCGGGCGATCTGCTGGGGCTTGAGTAGTTTGTTCATCTTTTCCTCGAACGTCTTGCCCGCCGCCGCCGCGTTCTTGCGGAACTCCTCCATGCGCTTTTCGCGATCTTCCTGACTGAGGCTCTGCAACTCCTGGAAATTGAAACCGCCGCGCATCTCTTCCAACCCCTCGTCAATCTGCTTTTGCTGCCCCTTGGTGGCCTTGATTTCCTTCTGCACCTCCTTCATGCGCAGAATCGCCATCGGGCTATTGAACGCGCCACCGAACTGGCCGCCAAACCCACCGCGCCGCCCCCCGCGCCCTTCTTGAGCCGAGGCGGACGAAACCATCAACACAACCAACGACAGAGCTAACCAAACTTTGCATCGCAACATGTTTTTCTGGCCTTTATTATGAGGTACGAAGTATCCGCTGGGATAAGTGAAGGCGCCCGGCGGCGCGGTTACACCACCGTCAATGGCGGCCGCCGCGGTCGTCATCGGATCCTCGAAGACCTGCTTCCGCTCACCGCTGATACGCCGGCAAAAAGTGCATGTAGATTTCCAGCACGAGCGAGGCCATCGCGGTCCAATAGACCTTGTTGGGTCCGACGACGCCTTCGTTCTCGGCCGTGCCGGGCGGAACGTCCCAGCTTCCATCGGCGTTTTGCTTGCTTAACAGCAACTCGCGAATCTTAGGATGCCAGTCGCTCCAATACTTGCCGCCGGCCTGATAATGCCCTTGAATGGCGTAATAGTGAAAGTAATAGAAATATTGCACCGGGCCGCCCTGCCACTTGCTTTCGATCGGGGCGAGGTAACCGAGCGCCTTGTTGATACTTTCGTCGTCATTCTTGCCGAGCAACTGCAACGAGAGCACGCCCGCCGCGCTCATTTGCGGGTTGGGGGCGCCGCCGGTCTGATAGGCGAAGCCGCCGTTGGGGTGCGCGCACGACTTCACATAGGCGATCGCTTTGTCGATCGTCGGGGCGGGCACGGCAATCTCCGCGTTGTTCGCCGCGCGCAAGGCGACAATCTGCATCACGGTGACACTCAGGTCGGCGTCGGACGGTTGCGGCTGATAACGCCAGCCGCCATTGGCCGATTGCGCCGAAACGATCAGGTTCACCGCCCGCCGCACACCGTCTTCCAACGCCGGATCGATATCCATTCCGTACATTTCCGACATGGCCAAGGTCGTCAATGCATGCTCGTACATTGGGCCGTGCGAGGGGCGCGATGAGACAAACAGGCCGTTGGCGTGCTGTTGGGCCAAGATGAACTTTTTGCCGCGCTCAAGCACTTCTTGATATGGACCACGTCCTGGTACGTGGCCGCGGCCCATGAATGCCAACAGCGACAACGCGTTGGGCGCATTGTTATCGTGCCAGCCGCCATCGGGCCGCTGCTGTTCGCCGATGTAGGCCAGCGCTTTGTCAACCGCGGCGGTCACTTGCTCCACGATGCGCGTTTCGGTCAGTGGTGGGGCAGCGGCGGGCGGCGCGTCGGCGGCGATCGACACGCCGCCGCAGGATAGGAGCACCAAAACGATTGCCAGTAGCTTGGACTTTAGGCGACACAAACCCGAAGCGCCGGCGAGGATCGCGAAAACAGGAGCAAGCCCTCGGATACGATTTGGATTCGTGTGAGAGCCGCGGCGGATTCGGCGAAGCCATTTAAGTGGGCGGCGGCCCGTAATGTAATGTGTGCGAGACCAAGCGTTGGAATGGATGGCCAAAGAGCATCGCGGCGCGCCCTCACCCCGGCCCTCTCCCGGAGGGAGAAGGAGGTAAGAGCATCGCGGCGCGCCCTCACCCCGGCCCTCTCGCGGAGGGAGAGGGAGGTAAGAGCCTCCGTCGGCGTCATTTCGCGTTTCGCGTTTTGCGTTTTGCATTTTGCCTTTCCTTCCGCCTCTAGTTTAGCAGCCTCATTACGACAGCCCGCTCAGCCGACGCAACCCCACGTCAAGCGAATAAATCACAATCAGCATGGTCAGCATCAGCCAGTTGTCCCAAATCGGTTCATCACGGCGCAGCGAAATCGTTTTTGGTTCGCCCTTGAATTCTCCCGAGATGACGGCCAGGTCTTTCGGCTCAATCAGTTTGCCGATCTGGGCCAGCGCGTCGCGATCGACGTTCGGATGGCGCAGCTCTTCGGTCGATGCCCGAACGTGCATCTGGGCCTCCACCTTTTCGCCGCCGCCAGGCTCGTAAACAATGCGGTAACCGCCTTTTTCGGCCGGCACATATTTGCCGGTGTAACGGCCCGGCGTCGCCTTGTCGGCCACCAATTCAACGGTGTCCGCCGGGCCGCCATCGTGCTCGACGCGAAGCGTGATGCTAGGCTCGGTGCGCGGCGCGCCGTCGGGCGTGATGGCGAAAAGCTCGATCTGGGCCGCCTCGCCCGGCCGGGCACGCACCGGACGCACTTCGACCCAGCTCTTCTTTTTCTTGTCGTCGGCGCGCCGCGCGACGAAGCGAATCGCCTGGCCCCAAAACTTGTAAAAAAACTGGTCGCCCACGTTCTGCCGCCAAAGCCAGGTGCTGTCGGTGCTGATGAACATCACTTTGCCCTCGCCCGCGTAATGGTGCGCGATGAGAGGAACTTTGCCATAGCGGCCTTCCAGATTGGCGTTGTAAGCCAGCACGGTGGCCGACGGGGCCGGCCGTTCGACGGCGGCACACCAGTAAAACGGCGGCATCTTTTCCCAGGCGTTGCGGTTGCGGCCGGCGTCGTCATACAGACGCGTGGTTTCATGCAGCATGCCGTCGGCCGTTAGTTCCAACCGGAAGGGTTTGTAAGGCTGGGCCTCGCTGCCGGCCTTGCGGCGCATTTTCACCGGCAGCAAGTCGAGGAAGTCGCGCTCATATTTGAAGGGCATCGCGTTGGGTCCGGCCTCGACGATCAAACCGACGCCGCGCTCGCGCACCGCCGCGGCCAAAAGCTTCACAAACGCCCGATCGACGAGCGCCGGCGAGGCGTCGCCCAGAATCACCACATGGTATTGCGCCAAAGCATCGGCCGTTTGCGGCAGCACGTTGCGCTCGGTGGCGGGCAAGCGGCGGACTTCAGTTTCCAAAACAATGTCGGGATCGGGCTTGGTTTCGTCCGTGGCCACGGGCGGCAGAGGCGCGGCGGGGGGAGCGGCCGATGAACTTCCGCCGGCGGCGGTGCCGGCCACGATACCGCCTTTCAATCCCAGCCCGGTCAAGCCCTGATCGCGGCGGATGGAGTTTTTCAGAAAGCGAAAGTCCCAGCGCGGCGGACCTTCGACAAACAGCACGTTCAAGCGGTCGTCCAAGACGCGCACGAGCACCTCGTCCGTATTGTTGTCTGGAATGTCTTCGGGCAGTTCGGCCATCGGCAGCAATTTGACGGTGAGCGTTTTGGCGCCGGCCTCTTTGGGCGCTTTGAACGTCAGCGAGACATGTTGCTGTTCGGTGCGCCGTAGCGTCAGCTCCTTCGCGTCGAGCGGCTGATCGTTGCCGTCTTCCAGCAACACCAGCGTAACGGCCTGTTCGGGATAGCCTTGCACTTCGACGGTGGCGGAAATGTTGACAGTATCTTCCGTTTGCACCGTGTCGGGCGCGAAGACATCGACGATGCCAATGTCGCGCACCGGCGCCGAACTGCCGGCGGGAACCGCGAACAGCGGCGCCCCGACCTGCCGGGCTTCTTGCGCGACTTCAGCCGCGGCCCGGCCGGCGGTGTTTTGGCCGTCGGAAAAGACCACGATGCTGGCGATTTGGCGTCCGGCCGCTTCGTCGAGCACGCGCGCCAAGGCATCGCCAATGCGCGTTTCGGGCGACTGCGCCGCAAGTTCGGGCATCTGGAAAGGTCCGGCCGAGGCTGGAAGCTGAGTTACTTCAGCGCCGACGGCGTAGGCCCGCACGTCGTACTTTTCGGCAAGCGGAGCGAGCCAATTTTGCGCCTGATGTTCGACGGCTTCTTGCACGAAGCGCGCGCGAGTTTTTTCGTTGAGGGCTTTACGCATGGCGGCATCGACTTTGCCGTCGGTCACCTGATAGCCGGCGGCCTCGGCGGCGGCCAAGACATCGGCATCGCTCTCGAACGGCCCGGCCGGCAGGCCCATGCTTTGCGACTGATCGAACAACAGCGCGACGATGGGCTTTTTGTCGATCGTCATGTCGAGCTTGAGGTAGGGGCCGGCCAGCGTCAGCACCAGCAACAGTAGAATCAGCACGCGCGTGGTGGTCAGTGCCGCGCGCAGCGCCGGCGGCACGCTGGCCAGGTTGTGACGTTGCCGCTGGTAAATGAACCAGCCTGCCGGCACGAGCAGCAGCAGGCCGAGCCAGAGCCAGACGGGATACTGAACCTGAGGCGTGACGTGGTCGAGGTGCGAGACAACCTCGTCGGTGACGCCAATGGAGCGGAGCAGGGCTTCAATCATGGTCCGAACATTATAACCACACGCGGCGGCGTGTGGGAGCGACTCTAAGCCATAAGCTCTATGGCGCAAGCCCGCTGAACGGTGGCGCGGGGCGTGGGCCAAACAATGCCCTCGCTTCCACGCCGCCGCGGACGCCGGCGGCACGGCGCGCATCAAGGTAGCGCGAGAAAAAGGGCGATGCCTCAATCTCGCGCAGCGTCGATGGCGTGAGCCGGCAAGTGCCGCGCGAGCAGTTCCTGCGGCCGATTTCTTCGCCGCGCAGTCCAAAAAACGCGGCCAGCGAACGATAAAGATCGGGCGCATTCACGAAAATCGTGTCGAACGAACGCCAGTAGTGAGGAATCTGCCAGTGCCTGAAATCAAGCCAATGATATTGGCCCGCGAGCTGAGCCAGGACGAAATCATCAGCCGCGAGATCGTACCGCGCGCCTTCGCCCTCAAGAAACTGGTACACGGAGCGCAACTGGTCGCGCGGGTCGCGAATGATGGTGAAGACCCTCCAACCATGCATTTTGGCCGCATCGACGGCTTCGGCGTCCCAGTTGACGACATGATTGTGCAGCAAGCCATGCTCTTCCGTCCGAATCAACCGCGAGAGCTCGCCTCGTGTCCAGTCGCCGCTAAGGGCGCGGTCCCACGACGAGTGAATGGCCCAACCCGACGCTCTGAACTGCTCGGCACACCAGGCGCCGCCGGTACGCGTGATATGCACGAAGGCCGCTTTCATTGACGCGCGTCGAAATCGCCCGGATGGCGCTCGCGCACAGCGTCTTCGTGAGTTGTCGCTGGAGTCAGCTTCAATTGCTTCAGGTTCGGAAGCGCTTGAATCTGATGAAGCACCGTGCGGCTGCCTGCGACGTTCTCCAGTTGAAGCCTTTCAAGCTGCCGCAGACCAGTGATGCGCGAGAGGGCCTCGTCCGCAAGAACAGCCCCGGAAATAACCAGGGATCGCAAGTTCGGGAGTTTTTTGAGACTTGCCAACATCGCGCTGCTGATCGGAACATCGTACAGCGAAAGTGAACTTCTCTCGCTCACGACAGCGCCCGCTTCGCGCAGCGCCCGAATCGAAACGGCAAAGCGCGCATCGTCAGAGGCCGGCATAGCGCTCTGAACGAGGGCGACTTCCATGAGCCGCGTGGCCAAGACGAAACCGACAAGAGCACAACGACGCCACTGTGCGCAGGGCTTGCATATCACTCGTCGCTTCAGCATTTGAGCAAGGCGAAAACTTGGAGCACGCCCGCGTATCGCACCCCTTGCAACCACCGCGTTTGCCACTCGCCCGTTCCAGCTACTCAGCCCACCGGTAATTGACATTTTTTTAGCACCTTCTTTGACCGATCGTCGCCACCCCTGGTTGCTGTGCCGCGGCGACCGCCATCATGGCATACCCGGGTCGTTAGGTTTGTCGACGTCGGGACGAGGGTCGGTTTTCTCGCCACCGTCATTAACTCCCGTTCCTTCTCGACGTTCCGGCCCGCGGCGCAACGGCCTGCTACTCGCGTATTTCTTTACCTGTTCGAGGGTAACCTGAAACGGCGACGTCTCCTTCCCCTTGGGCGGGAATACATAATGAACCCTTACGATGCCTGCAGGCTTTTTTGCACGATCCATATGAGAAACCTTCTTATGACTTTTTCTGTTTAGTCTAAACCGTCGCGACCAGCACGAGCCGACGCTCGCACAAGAATCGCCCGTCGACACTGAGCTGAAAGCGATAGTCGCCCGCCTACGCAAACACCAAGTCTTTCATCTCAAAAACGAATTCGACCTCGGTGAGCGGGTCGGAAAAGTTGACTTCCGCGACAGCTTCATAAACCGGCGTTCGTTCTTCGTCGGCGTCGATCAAAGATGTCATCATGATAGACAAAATCGGCAATGACCAGGGCGAGCACAATCGGAAGCGGCTTTTCCACTATTTCTTAATTCCCTTTCACTTCACTCAACCGCTTGAAATAATCCTCAATAAATTTGCGATACCCTTCCGGGCCTTGTTCGCGCATGCCTTGCAACAGCTCTTCGCGCAAGCGCGGCTGCATCTTGAGGATCAACGCGCGCGTCTGGGGATCGAGCTTCGCCAGTTCTACCTCCACAATCTGCCCGTTGGTTGAGGTCGGGTCGAGGTTGCCCAAAGAGAGACCGCGCGAGGTCTGCGCGGGGCCTTTCTTGGGCTGGCCCGGCTGGTTCTGCGGCAGGGCGTTTTGCGCCTGACGTAATCGCTGCGCCAGCGCCATCGCTTCCTGCACTTCGGGCGATTGCAGCAGGTTCGCCAAGTTCTCCTGCTCGCCTGGCTGCCCGGCCTCGTCGCCCCGCGGATTCGCCGCTTCCGGCGACATTTCGCCTGGCTGCATCTCGCCCGGAGAATCGGCCAACGCCTTTTTGAATTGCTCCATCAGCGCTTCGAGCGATTCCACGTCGGCGCCCAAGCTCTGCTGGCTGAGATTGAGCTCTTCCAACCGGTCGAACTGGCGATTGGTCAGCTCCTCACGATGCGCCTGGGCGGGCGAAGGGGGCACGTCGGCCTCTTTCTTGGGTTGAGGACGCTTATCGGCGAAACGTGGGTCGAGCTTGGGCCGTGGACCTCCCAAGGCCGGCTCAAACAGCGGCTCCTCGTCTGCGGCCATCGATTCGGCCTCCGGATGTTCGCCGGTCTCGCCGGTCTCGCCCGCCTCACCGCCCTCGGCCATTTCCGCGGGCGAGTCTTGCTCCTTGGGCGGCACGAGAGACTCTTCGTCTTCGCCCGCCATCGAAGCATCGGGAGAGTCCGGTTGGCGATCGCGGCGTTTCTTCTGGTCTTGTGCCACAAGCTGACGCGCTTCGTCAAGCGGCGGATCGCTCTCACGCTCCAACGACTTTTGCCGCTTTTCGAGGTCGGAGAGCATCACGTCGGGCACGACGTTCGACGCATCGAGCATTTCGGCCTGCCGACCTTCAAACCCTTTGAGCCGCTCACGCAACGCGGCCAGCATGTCGCGCAGGTCTTCCAGGCCGCGCTCGGCGCCGGCCGCCTGTTGCTTGAGCATTTCGGCGCGAAGCTCCGCGAGCGCCTGTTCCAGCCCGGAATCCATTTGCTCGCGAGCTTTATCCAACGCCTTCAGCCGGGCGGCCAGCGCTTCCAACTCGTCTTGAATATGGCCGCTGGCCTTGGCAAGTTCGCCCAGGTTCGGATCGTTTTGTTGCGGAGTGGCCGCTTGCTGCAAATCCTTGGCCAGTTCTTCCATCGGCTTGACCGCCAGACGGTCGAAGGCTTGCTGAGCCGCCTTCATCTCCGACACCATTTCCGGCGGCAACAGTTGCAGCTTGCCCGCTTGCTCGGCGGCTTGCATCAGTTCGTTGGCAAGCTGCTTGCCCTGATTGGCGTTTTGCTGTTCCTTGGCCGCCGCTTGGGCCAGTTGTTGACGCAATTCATTAAGCTGCTTGGTTGTTTCGGCGTTGAGCTCCGGCTTGACGGGCGGGGGCGGCGCCTGCGGATTGGCCTCCGCCGCCTCGCGCGCCGCTTCTTGCGCCTTGGCCTCGGCCTCTTCAATGGTCTTTTCCAACGGCGCGTATTGGCCCTCCAGCTTTTCGACCGTCTCTTTCACCGCCGCCTGCTCGTCGATGAGCTTCGTGAGCTTCTCGGCGAACGAATCTTGCTGCTGCTCGAATCGGGCAAGTTGCTTGTCGGCCGCGTTGCCGTCGGCGGCGATGCGAATCACGTAATCTTGTGTCTCGGCCAGTTGGCCTTTGCGGTCTTCCACCTGAACGCGATAACGCACCAATTCGCCCGGCTTCAGGTCGAAGGGCAAAAGATCGAGCGCCAAAAGCGCCGTGTCACCGCGCACCTGCTTGCCGTATTTTTTGCCGGTTGTCTGGCGGAAGCCGCCCGAATCGCCGCGCTGCACCAACACGCGAACTTGCTTGAGCGCGAAATCGTCGTAGGCGGCGATGGTGAGCGGAACCTTCTTGGCCGCGCTCAGCACGATGTCGGTCCCCGGCCGCTCCAGTGTCACCTGTGGCGGAAGGTCGGGGATGCTTACGTACTTGGCTTCTTTCATGGTTTGGTTGGCATACTCAAGCTCGTTGCGCAGTTCCACTCGCCAAAATCCTTCGCCCAGGAGTGGAAACGCGCCCGACCAGCGGCCGCCGTCTTGCTTCGCCAGAGGAAATGTCTGGCGAACAACCAGTTTGCGCTCGTCGCGCGTGGGCGGCGGCAGCGCGCCGGCCAAGTGCCAATAACATTGGCCGCCATGCAGCGTAAAGCTCATTCCCTTCAATGCTTTGTTTTCCAGGCCAACCTCTCTGGCCGGCACTTCCAATCGCACCCACTTGCCCGCTTCAGGCAATGCGCCCAGCGAGCGGCGGCTGGCCGTATTCGGCTGGCCGACGCCCACTTTATCGTCACCCCAGTAGGCTCGATGCTCCCAGTTCTGGCCATCGTGCCATTCAAGCATGATCGTCTCGGGCTTTTGTTCGGGGACAATGTAAACCCAGGCGAAGAGGTGTTCGCCCGGCTCAATCTGAAAGCCGACCGGGGCGGTATGAAAACGATGGCCATGCACGCCCGCCGCCGGCGGTTCGCTGTGCGTGGGCCGCTGATGCAGTTCGCTGTTCCATTGCCAGTTGCCTTCCGACACCGCGCCTTTGGGAACCTGGCCCTCGAACCAAACCCGCTCTTCGCGATCGGCCACCGGAACCTTTTCCAAGGCGGCGTCCAAAAGCTGAATCTCGGCTTCGGCCACGTCGCCCTCCGTTTCGACGCGCACCTCCACGCCGCTGGTCTCCGGGCCAGTCACGTCGGTGGTCGCCTGCGGCAAAATGCCTTCCTCGCCCAACTCAAAATATTCGGGATAGTGCAGCACGGCCTGAACATCGATGAGCTTGGGCCGATCGACCAGCGTGATGTGGTGCTTCTTGCTCCAAGTGCCGCCGCCATGAATGCGATAGGCGAACGATTTCTCCAGCCCGGCGAACGAACGCGACCATTCGTTCTCGCCGCGATCTTGCAGGTCGTGCCAGATCGTCTCGTCGCCTTCAGCGGGCAGGATTTCGATGCGCATGTCCTGCGGCCGGCCTTTGGTGACGTGCGCCGCAAACACCATCTCATCGCCGCGCAGCAACTTGGCGTCACCGGGCTTGACGGTGAACTCAACGCCCGTGGCCGGCGGAATATCGGCCCAGGGTTGAAAGATGCGGGCCATGGCGGTCGGCAGCCGATCCGCCAGCAAGATCCAACAAACGACGAACAGCGTCGCGGTGGCGCCTAGGGCCAGCGCCGCGCGCCGCACGCTATGTCGATCGACCACCGTGGCGGGGTTGAACGAACGAATGCGCTCAATCGCCTCACTCAGCAAGCGGCGATAAAACTCGGGCGAATAGCCGCGCGGCCGCCGATCTTCAGCCAGATCGACGCAGCTTACCAGGCGGTTATGGATGCCAGGCAAAAACCGTTCGATGCGCCGCGCGACCTGTGTATTGCCCAAGCGGCGAAACAACGGCCGCACCACGCCGGTGAAAAAAATCCAGGCCGTGGGAACGATGACAAGTGCCAAGGCAATCGCCCGCATCGTGGGCCAAAACGGCACCATGAGGTCAAGCAGAGCCAGCGCCAGGAGCGTGCCCAGGTAGATGGCGATGGAGAGCGCCAGCCCCGTGGCGACCCAGCTTCCGCGGAGCAACTGCCGCACTTGCCGGATAAGGCGGAAGATGGGGGTAGTATCGTGCCTAGCTTCGGGCTTGTTTGACATAGAGGTCAATCCTTGCAAGTCTCATCCTCGTAGTGAAAGATGCCACCGATGACTCCTGTCTTCGTTTCGGTGCGCATTCGCTTATTCTCGCATGCCCAAACGTTCGGTCAATCCATCGGTTCATCCAAATAGTGGGTTTCTTGCCGAGCGCCTGCTGTGGGAGTCGGTGAGAGCTCTCGCACGGTGCGGCGCCAGAGCCAGATGAAAACGGCCGCAGCCAAGCCGAAGGCGAGCGAGGGAACCAGCAACGAAATGCTTGCCGCGTAGCGGATTTTAACGGCCCCATTCGACAACGAAACGTCGAGCCCCAGCGAGCCGAAAGACATCGCGGAATCCGCGCGATCACTGAACAGCGATACCGCCCAATAACCGAGACAACCGACCGACGCGGCCAGAGCGCCCATGCTACACCACTCGAATACAGCACGCTTGACTTGCATTGATTCTATGCACACCAATAACAGTTGTAACAATAATAATAAAACTAAAACACCTCGGATGACCCGACGAGGTGTGGTTGCGTTGCCGCCGACAGGATTTGCATTGGGTAGCTCGCGGATACTTTACTTAGGCTCGCGAGCGGCGGATTCCGTTTCGCCGTGGACGCGCCATTTTACCACAATGGGGTTATAATGGATTATCAGGTCAACGAGCCCTTGCGAGCACGCAGATGCCGATACATGACTGGACCCGCGTCGATGCGGGCATCTTCCACGATTTTCATCAAAGTTGGATTCCCGAAATCAAGCGGGTGTTGAACGACGGCCGATTGCCCGCCGACTATTACGCACTCGTCGAACAAGTCGCCGGTGCTCGATGGCCTGATGTTCTTACCTTGCAGGGGCCCGCGCGCGAGGAGTCGCGCAGAGGCGAACCGGCCGGCGGGTTGGCGTTGGCTGACGCCCCTCCGCAAGTTGAGTTTCGTTTCAAGGCGGACGGCGATCGCTACGCGGCCAAGGCCAGTTCGGTTGTCATTCGGCATGTGAGCGGACACCGCGTGGTGGCGGTTGTGGAAATCATTTCGCCGGGCAATAAGAGCAGCCGTTCGGCGTTGGACGATTTTGTTCGCAAAGCGGTCGAGATGCTTAAAGGCGGCATCCATTTGCTGGTGGTCGATTTGTTTCCGCCCGGCCAGCGCGACTCCGAGGGCATTCACAGAGCGATTTGGGACGAAATTCTTGACCAGCAGTTCACACTTCCCTTGGAAAAGCCTCTAACGCTGGCGGCCTATGCCGCCGGCACTTTTCCAGAGGCATTCGTGCAACCGGTTGCCGTTGGCGGCACGTTGTGCGACATGCCGCTTTTTCTCTCGCCGGACGTATACGTGCCAGTGCCCTTGGAAGCCAGCTATCAAGCGGCCTGGGAAACCGTGCCCGGCTACTGGCGCGCGGTCCTCGAAGGGGAACCCTTCGCGTGATGCTTATGGCTGGCCCCGTCCGACGCTGTCAGCCATTATTTCGCAGAAAATAGAACCTGCCGTCCTCCGCCCCGCCGAGAAAATCAGGCACGCCATCGGCATTGAAATCGACAACGGTTGGACTGACATCGTGCCCCTGAATGTCGCGTCGGGCAATCGGGCCGACGCGTTCAAATCGCCAAACACCATCTTGTTGCCCAAGGCCGCGGTAAAGATCGGCGCTTGAGGAATTGAGTAACAGGTCAAGCTGGCCGTCGCGGTCCCAGTCGGTGACGGCGATTTTGCGGCGACCGCTGCCGCCGGCCCGGCGATCGTTCAAACGTAGCGGCCGCCCCTCGGCATCGGCGAACGCGCGCCGCGGCGGCAGTAGCGCCAAGACGCCGTTGCGGCGCGTTCGCTCGAAAAAGCAGAAATATCCGTCCACGTCGAGCATCGCCAAATCAGCCAGGCCATCACCATTGAAGTCGTACACGACCGGCGTGGTTCGCCACTGCGTGACCAGTTCGTCGCCGTCCGGACGCCGCCAGGTCCATGCGGGTTTGGGCGCCGCGCCAGGCCACCGCACCTCAATCGGCCGCGGCGCGTCAAACTTGGGCGACTGCCGCGGGCCAAGATTCTTGAGCCATTCGACGCGCCCCAGAATGGAATTGAACACGATGTCGGGCAAATCGTCGCCGTCCCAGTCGGCCACGTTGAGCGTGGTGTAGCCCCACTTGGCTTCGGCCGGGCCTTGCACGCTCCCTTTCGCTCCGGCCATGATTCGCAACGGCTGGCCCGCGACCAGCAGCCGGCGCGGCGCCGACCAGCGGGGCGCGGCGATGCCCGGTCCACTCAGGTTCTCGAAGATTTCGATGTAGCCGGCCGAATTGCCCGAAACCAGATCGGTATCGCCGTCGCCATCCCAATCAACCCCATAAGGCGTGGCTAAGGCGCCGCACTTCAGCTTGTCCGCCTGCTGTTGGAAGTAACGCGGGGCCGCGAACACGGGTATTCGATGTCGTGCTTCGACGGCGCGACCGTCGATGTTGGATTGGGGCGGGCTGACGTTCTCAACAAAGGCCACACGGCCGTCTTCATCGCCGACAATCAGATCGAGATCGCCGTCTTTATCCCAATCAAAGGCGACGGGCACGATCATCTGCAAGTCCATCGTCAGCGGCGAGCCATCCGCCTGCTTTAGCCGCTGACCGGCCGCATAGCGCGGTGTTTGCCGCGAGCCGACGTTCTCAAAATACGTGAAGCCATCCAGAAACTCTCCGCACAACAGGTCCAAATCGCCGTCGCCGTCAAAATCGCCAAAATTCGGCGAAGGGCAACCAAAGACATCAATCGGTTTTCCGGCGGCCTCGACCTTCGTCGGCGGAGCATAGTGAGGGTCGGCGGTGTCACCCAGGTTGCGATGCACGAGCACCAGGCCATGCAGTGGCCCGTTGGCCCACTCGCCGCGCGCGTCGCGCGCGTCGTCCCAACCATAATCGCTCCAATCTTCAATGCCGGTGATCAGGTCGAGGGCGCCGTCGCCATCGTAATCAACGTAGCGCCATTGGTGGTGGCGGAGTTTCGGCCCCTTCGTTTGGTTCCATTGCGGCCGGTAATAATTCTTGTCGGGAGATGAAAGCTCGACGCGGCGCCGCAGACCGCTCTGTTCAAAATCGAGATATTCATAGTTCGGCGCGAGCACGCGCAGCATGCCATCGACATAACTCGGCATCACGTAATGCACCGTCGAGCTCAGCCGCCGCGCCGGTTGAAAGACGGGCATTTTACGTTTGGCCGTGTCGCCCTCCGCGTTTTCAAACAGCCAGACGCCGTTGGAGGGTTTATCGGGACAGGACACAATCAAGTCGAAATCGCCGTCGCCGTCGGCATCGCACGGGATGGGCCAGGCCCAAAGCCCGACGCCGAGATCGACCTGCAAGCCGGGATTGTTATAGGCCAAAGGTTCAAGGTCATCGGCGGAGAGCGTGCCTACCAGCAGCAGGCAAGTAAGTAGAAGCAAGGTTTTCATGGGAGAGCGGGCAGCTATTGGGGGGCATGGCGGGGAATCCGCCCGGCATGATAACATAATGCATGCGACGCGGACTTTTCATACTGGCGTTGGTTTGGGTCTCACCGGCTTCGGCGCTGGGATGCCTGTTGGCGTTGGCGGCGCTGGCCAGCGGCGGAACCGTGCGCCGCCGCGGACGCGTGATGGAAGTTTACGGCGGCTTGGCGAGCCGGTTTCTGCAGCGGTGTCCGCAAGAACCGATCGCCATGACGCTCGGACATACGGTAATCGGGCAAACGGCGGCGGCGCTCGATCTGACGCGGCGGCACGAGTTGGTTCACGTGCGGCAATATGAACATTGGGGACCGTTCTTCATTCCGGCCTATCTGCTCTGCTCGCTTTGGCAATGGCTCCGCGGCCGCGACCCCTATCGCGATAATCCGTTTGAAGTGGAGGCCTTTGCCGACGGATGAAATTGAAAGTCAACCCTTGTCGCCTCGTTTTCCGCGGATTATCGTACAAGCGGTAGCCGTTGAATTCGTGACCCAAAGCCCCCAGCCCTTCCATGCAAAACCGCAAATCGCTCGCCGTATTGGCCGTTCTTTTGTTTTCATCGGCGGGCACGCTCGCCGCCATCAACTATCGTCCCGCGGGCGTCGATATGACGCAAGCCGCCCGCGACTTTTTGGCCGGCCTCAATGCCGAACAACGCGCCCAAGCGAGCATGAAACTTGACGATCCCGCGCGGCTCGACTGGCATTTCATTCCCAAGGACAAACGCAAGGGACTGCAAGTCAAGCGGATGGACAGCCAGCAACGCCGGCTCGCTCACGCCCTGCTGGCCAGCGCCGTCAGTCAGTTGGGATATGACAAAGCCAAGACCATCATGAGCTTGGAAGCGATCTTGCACGAGTTGGAAAAGGATCGCCAAGGTGCGCCCATTCGCGACCCGGAGCGTTACTATTTCACGCTCTTCGGGCAGCCGAGCGAATCAGATCGCTGGGGCCTGAGCGTGGAAGGACATCATCTCTCGCTGAATTTTGTGGTGGAAGACGGCAAAGTCGTCGCGGTGACGCCGGCCTTCTACGGCGCCAACCCGGCCGACGTGCGCGATGATTACAAAGTCGGCCCCCAACGCGGCACGCGCGTGCTGCACGCTGAGGAAGACCGGGCGTTTGCATTGCTCAAATCGCTTTCGGCCGCGCAGCGATCGAAGGCGATCATCGCCGACAAGGCGCCGGCCGATATCCGCGGCGCGGCCCAAGCCGAGCCGCCGCAAACCAAGCCCGAGGGTTTGCCCGCCGGCGAATTGAATGACGAGCAAATCAAGCTGCTTTGGTCGCTCTTGGAAGCCTATACCGACAACATGCTCGTCGAGATCGGCCAAAAGCGGCTGGCGGAAGTGCGCGAGGCGGGAATCAAGCAGGCGTATTTCGCCTGGGCCGGGCCAGACAAACCGGGCATCGGCCATTATTACCGCGTGCAAGGGCCGACGTTTGTGATTGAGTTTTGCAATAACCAGCCCGACGGGGCCGGCAACCCGGCGAATCACATCCATTCCGTCTGGCGGCAGATGCGCGGCGATTTCGGCCGGTAAGCTTACGGCTTTCGCCAAACGCCGTGGCAGCCCTTCAACAGGTCATTCGCGTCGGTGGGGCCCCATGTTCCGGCGGCGTAGTTGGGAAAATCGGCCGGAGGCGCCGCCGACCAGGCGGAAAGTATCG
>DASVGM010000188.1:0-2304 GCA_036379555.1 Pirellulales bacterium
CCAAGGCGTGACCACGGAAGACGGATTGGCGGTGGTCGCCCAGCGGCTCGTCGAGCGTTTGACGAGCGAAGCGGAGCCGGCACGGGCCACCAAGCTGCTCACGTCGGCGTTATTGCTGACTGGGTTGCGCGTCGATCGCCACGCGGCTCTTAACATTCTTCGAGGAGTGTACATGCTGGAAGAATCCGATACCTATCTGATGATTTTGGAACAGGGGGAAGAACGAGGCAAGGAGCATACCCGTCGCGGTGACATTCTGGTGGTCGGTGAGGAACGGCTCGGCGGGGCGGACCAATCTGTGCGCGACCAACTCGATGGCGTAGCCGACATCGAGCGTCTGAAACGTATGCTGTCCAATGCCGTCACAGCCGCCAACTGGCAAGAAATCCTTGACACGCCGTAGACGACCGCTCGGGCGGAATTCCCGCCGGGCGATCGGCCGTCCCGGATTGCGGGACGTGATTGGCAAGTAAGGCCATGCGCGGCGTAGCTCGTTTGCCGCGCGCCGGTCGAGGCGGTGGCGCTGCTGGCAACCTGCCGCCCCGGCGCCGGTTGTGGTAAGCCGGTCAAATCGCTCTGACCCATTTTCGCCCCCGATGCGGGACGGGCTGGCCAGCGTATCGGCGATGCGGAAGTTCTCGCGGATGCCATTGCCGAGCAACGCGCCGTGCTGACCCTACAATCATGCCGATTTTAAACGGCTGCATCGGCGGGGCCTGCGGCCTGGCGGGCAACTGACCGCTCCACGCGGCCGATCGCTCGCATTTATACCGTTTTGACCCTACAATGGTTGTGATGAAAGTTGAACCGCAGTTTAGTCGTTTTGTTTGACGATGCCGAAGATGTATCGCGCCATGAAGTGCGCCGCGGATGGTTTGCCGACGGTCGGCAACCGATCAAAGGAACTTGGCGTGCGTGAGCCGCCGGGCGCCCACGCCGATGTTGATGTCGATCCGAAAAATCAAGTCGTTTTGAATGGCCGAGGAATGTCTGTCGCGCAAAATTGGCGGCACTTATTGCCCCATCTCATTCCAAAACGACTGCAAGCGAGCGGGCTATGCGCTGATGCCAGCGGACCAAACTCTCTGGCGTGTTTTACGCTGGGGGAGGGAGAATTTGCGAGCGAACCGATTAGCGCGGGCATAGCTCTTGCACTAAAACCGCACGACCCATACGGTGGGAATGTCGTTCCAACAGCGGCCGTGGCGCTGGCGCGGTTTCAATCCGACCTTTCCGCGACGCGCGAGCAATGGCTTATTGACGAAACATGACGATGATCACGAAGACTTTTTTCGACAACCCGGACTTTATTAGCTACGTGCGGCTGCTGGGCGAGCTGCATCGGCTCATCCGGCAAGGGCGCGATGAGGGGCCGGAGGGCGACAATCTGAGAGATCGCATGGACGCCCCCGGAGAGCGACTTTCGCGAGAAGAACTGACGGCCGTCAAGGGTATTGCGGCCGACTTTTACACATTGTCGGAGGCTGGCGACGTTGGGCCGGCCGACGGGGCGCGCGCCGAAGCGCTCGTGGGGGCGGTGGCGCTGGCGTGCGAATCGCGACGATTCCTGGAAGCGCTTCAACTGGCTCGACAATGCGAAGGTGTGTTGTCGCCGGCGCGTCTGGCCGAGGTTCGCGCCGCGATCTGGCAGGCCGCCAACGAACCCGAAATCGCGCAAATGTTTTTTGAGCGCCGCCGTGCGCGTTCAGCGGCGCCGACTTTCGTTGAAAGACCAGTGCTTAGCCCGGAGCATCATTCCCCTCGACCTTCATAGATGCTCGCGCGGCTGTCGTCGACGAAGTGTGTGACGGGCGCGTGGCTGGCGGCCCAGGCCCGCAATTCGGCAACCCTTTCTTCCGGCGCCCGCTTCGCCACTGAACGTGCGCCACTGCCGGCGGACTGAATAGCTAGCCATTCCAAGTAGGCTTCCAATGTTTCCCCCCGGCGCCCTGCGGCTGCCCGCAGTTTTTGTTCGGCTTCGCTGGGCAGGTTGATGGTGACGGCCATGATTCTCGTTCCCAGGATGGTTCAAACATCATTTTAACAGTTCAAACCACCCAAGGGCGGCCCGCGGCGCGCATGTGGCGCGCCGAGCACGTCGCCGTTCATCAGGCCGCCGGCTTTTCACCCGGCTCGACCGATTTGGCGATTCGTTTGGGCGGCAGCGAAACAACATCACGACAGTCTTTGCCTTGTTGGCGGCGGAGGTCGTTGCAAATGGCGTGCAGATCGTGGTTGAATTGCGCCGCGTATTCATCTCGAAATCGTCTGATTTCTTCTACGATCGGGTCGATCCACATGGTT
>DASVGM010000189.1:0-10743 GCA_036379555.1 Pirellulales bacterium
TGATCGTTACAAAGGTACCATTCGCCGCGAATTTCCATAGATGCTAGGCAAATTCTTCTCTGGGATAAAACGAAAGAACCGACCGTTGTCGTCGGGATGCGCCGTGGTGGCGGCGGCGATTGCTTCCTGTGGCGTCTTGCCGATGAACAGTTCCTCACCGGCAATACACATATATTTGCCGCGGCACTGGGGATAAACTTCGTGGGCGTGGGCCTGCAGCCAGGCGGCATTTCGGTCGAAACGCTCGCGTTGGGCGCGCGCCTTGGCCAACTCCACCGGATCCGTCATGATTTCGATTGTCACGTGTCGTTCGCCATTATTTGACATCGGCATCCTCGATTGCATCTGACGCAGAAGCGTTAATCCCTCGAAAATATTGATTTTACGCCGCCACGGCCGTGACATCAACGCGTTTATTCTGATAGATGATGCGGCAGTGTAATCACCATTGCTGAAGGACTTGCCTCTTCTCGCCGGCGAGGTGGTTCACTTGGGAATTGATGAGATCAAGGCTATGAATGAGGCGACCGCGAGCAAGACGCCGGTAAAACAGCCGGGAGCGGTCCACTTCCGTCCGGCTTGGAGCGCCAACCAGAGCATCCAAACGACGAGTCCAGCCCAATAGGCGTACCACTGAACCTCGACCTCGATCGGATACGACCACGCAACATTGTCAACGCCGGCGTTGGCTACCAGTCGGCCGGCGAATCCTGCGGCGAACAACGCTAAGCTGACAATCCACAGCCGGATCCTCAATTGGTTGCGCATGTCGAACTTAAAACGGCGCGGCACGGGGGGAATCTCGTTTTACAACGTCCTGTTCCAGCATCGGTTTGTATTCTGTTCGGCGAGATGGAATCACCATCGCGCTAAAAATGCGGGGGTAAGCCCGTCGCCCGTTTGCAAGAACCCACGTTCAGTAGAATCGCCCCAACATTGATCTTACGCCGAGGGGCTGGTAGCATCAATCGTTGCGGCGGGACCGCGCGGGCTAAACGATCGGAGCGTTACAATGACAATTGCTCTACTTCGTGGCTTCAGGCTCTTACCGTTTGTCCGTTATGGAGGCTCTGATGAAGCGCTGGCACGAAGAACGGGCCCGCAGTTACCGTGAATGGAAAAAGCACCGCCGAGTGCATGTGCCACAATGACAAGTACCCGAAACGATCGCCGCACGAACAGGAAACCAAAGCCGAGATTTCATTTCGCGAGCAGTTGAGGGAGATTGATGAAAACGGTGAATGACAAGTATTCCGAGGCGTCACTTGAACCGCCCGCGCGACCACTGGAACAAGACAAACGCTGGAACAAGGCAGGCAGCGATCGGTGTCTGCCGGAACACGCCGTCAATCGTTGCGGTCGGAGAGAAGGTCGCTCCACGACGGATGAAAGCGACGATGAATCGCCGCACTCCAAAACTTCCGCGGCCCCCTTGCGTCTGCATTGCATGCTCGCCCTGCTCATCGTTACTTGCTGGGCAATGCCCACCTTAAATGCCGATGACGCGCTGGTGCTGCTGCCGACGGAAGTGCAACTGACGGGCTCGCAAGCGTATCAAACGCTGTTACTCGAAGAATCACGCGATGGTCATTATGTCGGGCAAGTGGCCGAGGACATAACCTTCGAGTCGAGTGATCCACAAGTCGTGGCGATTGAAGATGGCGTCGCCCGGCCTGTGGGCAACGGCCAAGCGACCATCACCGCCAAGATCGGCGAACGCAAGGCCACCGCCGCGGTTACGGTTAGCGATATGGAAAAGCCGTTTCGTTGGAGCTTTCGCAATCATGTCGAAAGCGTGCTGGCCAAGGCGGGTTGTAGTTCCGGGGCGTGTCACGGGGCGCAGGCCGGCAAGAACGGCTTTAAGCTCTCGTTGCGAGGGTATGACCCGGAGGGCGATTTCAACACGATTACGCGGCAAGCGCGTGGCCGGCGGATTGTGCCCAGCGATCCGGGCCGGAGCCTGCTGCTGACAAAGCCGACCGCGGCGGTGCCGCATAAAGGCGGCCTGCGGTTTCGCGTCCATTCGCTCGAATACCGCGTGCTCGCCGATTGGATCGCCGCCGGCACACCGCCCCCTTCGGCGGATGACGCGCGCCTGGAACGTCTGGAAATTCTGCCGGCCGCCAGCGTGCTCAAGCCCGACATGAAACAGCAACTAATTGTGCTGGCCCATTTCAGCGATGGTCATAGCGAAGACGTCACCCGTTGGGCGAAATGTACCTCGACCAACGAATCGGTGGCACAAGTGGGCGAATTGGGCGACGTGAAAGTCATGGGTCACGGCGAAGGCGCCATTACGGCCTGGTATTTAAGCCGCGTCGTCACCGCCACGATCAGCTCGCCGTATCCGACGCCCGTGCCGAGCGAGGTTTTCACCACAGCCGAGCGTCGCAACTTCATCGACGAGTTGGTGCTGGCCAAATTGGCTAGCCTGAACATTCCGCCCTCGCCGCCCGCCACGGACGGCGAGTTTTTGCGTCGGGCGTTTCTCGATACGATCGGCGTCTTGCCCACCGCCGACGAAGTGCGCGCGTTTCTTGGCGACGCGTCGTCGGACAAGCGAGACAAGCTCATTGAGTCACTGCTGGAACGTCCGGAGTTTGTCGATTATTGGTCTTACAAATGGTCTGACCTATTGCTGGTGAATAGCGAGAAACTGCGGCCGCCGGCGATGTGGGCGTATTACACCTGGATTCGCAACCAGGTTGAGGCGAACACGCCGTGGGACGAATTTGCCCGAAAAGTGGTGACGGCCAAGGGAAGCACGCTGGAAAACGGCGCAACCAATTTTTTTGTCCTGCACCAAGACGCTCCCGATGTCTCGGAAACGACCACGGTGGCGTTCTTGGGCATGTCGGTCAATTGCGCCCGTTGCCACAACCATCCCCTGGAGAAATGGACGAACAACCAATACTACGCACTGGCCAACTTGTTCGCGCGCGTCAAGCTCAAGGCCGCGCCGGGCGACGGCAACACGATTGTTTTCGCCGCCACCGATGGCGACCTGATTCAGCCGCTGACCGGGAAGCCGCAACCGCCGACGCCGCTGGACGGCGAGCCGTTGGCCCTGGACGCGCCGCAAGACCGGCGGCAGCACCTCGCGAGTTGGCTGACTTCGCCTGACAATCCGTATTTCAGCCGCGCGATCACGAACCGCGTGTGGGCCAATTTTTTTGGCGTCGGACTGGTGGAGATGGTCGACGACATGCGTTTGACCAATCCGGCCAGCAATGACGAGTTGTTGAATTCCGCGGCGAAGTTTTTGGTCGACCACCGTTTCGACCTGAAAGCTTTGATGCGGGCCATTCTGCGATCAAAGACGTATCAGCGTGGCAGTCAACCGCTGGCGGAGAACAAGGCCGACACGCGTTTCTATTCGCGTTATTATCCGCGGCGCTTGATGGCCGAGGTGCTGCTGGATGCGCTGTCGCAAGTCACGGCCGCGCCGACGCGATTTGGCGATTATCCGCTTGGCTGGCGGGCCATGCAGTTGCCCGACGCGAACGTCAATTCGTACTTTCTCCGCACGTTTGGCCGGCCGGAGCGTTTGGTGACCTGCGAGTGCGAGCGCACGGCCGAACCGACGATGGTGCAAGTGTTGCACATCTCCAACGGCAGTTCGCTGAACGACAAATTGCAAGCCAAGGACAACCATCTGGAGCGACTCTTGGCGGCCGAAACGCCCGACGACAAGCTGATCGACGAGTTGTATCTCAGCGCCCTTTCACGGCCGGCGCGCGAAGACGAGAAAGCGCGCCTGTTGGCGGTTTTGGCCGAGCCGGGTCAAGACAAGCGGCAGGTGCTGGAGGATTTGTATTGGAGCGTGCTCAGCAGCCGAGAGTTTTTGTTTAACCACTAATATTTTGCCCGGCCTTATAACTTGATCGGGCGGCTGACTTGCTAACTCTACACTCTCGGGGCAATGACATCGCCCGCCAAAACGGCGCCGTTGCCCGTGATGCTCGAATCGCCCACCACCAACTCCGGCCGCAGGCTGAGCAGCTCTTCCTGCACGCGGTACCGCGTTTCTCCCTCCTGCGGCGCTAAGCGTTCGTGGCTGCCATCGGATCGCAGCATGCGGGCCTTGACGTTGTCGCGCAAATATGCGGGTATGATTTCCTTCAGAATACGCTGCTTTAGCTCCGGTGTTTCAATGGGAAACATCACCTCCACGCGGCGGTAAAAATTCCTCGGCATCCAGTCGGCGCTGGCCAGAAAAACTTTCGCTTCATCATCCGGGCTGAAGGCGAAAATGCGGCTGTGTTCGAGAAAGCGATCGACAATGCTGCGCACGCGAATCGTCTCCGAAATGCCGGGCAAGCCGGGCCGCAAACAACATATACCGCGGCAAACCAGGTCGATCGGTACGCCGGCCTGACTGGCGCGATAGAGCGATTCGATCACGCGGTAGTCCACCACGGAGTTGAGCTTGGCGAAGATGCGCGACGGCCGGCCGTCTTTCGCCCGCTGCGCTTGCTCGTCGATCAATTCGATCGTGCGGCGGTGCAGGTCGGCCGGCGCCACGACAAGCTTGCGCCACGGATGCCCCTGTGAATAGCCGGTCAACAGGTTGAACAACGCCGAGGCGTCGGCGGCGATGTCTTCGTTGGCGGTGAACAAGCCCAGGTCGGTGTAGACCAGCGCCGTGGTCGGATTGTAGTTGCCCGACGAAAGATGAACGTAGCGCCTGACGACGCCGCCTTCTTGCCGCACCACCAGCGAGAGCTTGCAGTGCGTCTTCAGATCGAGAAAGCCAAATACCACATGCACGCCGGAACGCTCGAGTTGCCGTGCCCAGCTTACGTTGGCCGCTTCGTCGAAACGGGCCTTCAGCTCGACCAGCGCGGTGACGTGCTTGCCGTTTTCAGCGGCCTGCATCAGGGCGCGCGTGACCGGTGAATCGCCGCTGGTGCGATACAGCGTTTGCTTGATGGCCAGCACGTTGGGGTCTTTGGCCGCCCGGCTGACGAATTCCACCACCGGATCGAACGACTCGAACGGATGATGCAGCAAAATGTCGTTGCGGCGGATGTTGGCGAAAATATCGTCGCCGCCGCGAGAACGGCGGCCGCGCGGCAAGCGTGGCGTGAACGGCGGATCGCGCAAGTGCTCGCGGCCGGGCACGCGCAGCAGGTCCATCATGCCGGTCAGATCGAGCGGGCCGGGAATACGATAAATCTCGCTATAGGCGTCGGGCATGTTCGCGTCGCCCTCGTGCAACTCCTCGGGATCGACGATCATGTGAACCAGCTCTTCGTTGCCCGTGGCGGCGATCTCCAATCGCACGCCCTGACCGCGCTGCCGGGCCTTGAGCCGGTCTTCGATCAACCGCAGCATGTCGTCCGATTCTTGTTCCAAAAGCTCCAAGTCGCTGTCGCGCGTGATGCGAAACGTCGTGCTGCTGAGCACCTCAAAGCCGCCGAATAGTTCGGGCAAGCGGGCCGAAACGGCGTCTTCCAGCAAGATGAAGTGCAATTCATCACCAGCCTGCCCCAGCGGCACCAGCCGCGGCAACACCTGCGGAAGCTGCACCACGGCAAACAGGTGTTTCGGTCCCAGGCCGTGGTCGCGTTCCAACAGGGTGGCCAGATAGAGGCCGCGATTGTGATACCGCGGGCTGGGATGCGCGGGATCGACGGCCATGGGTGTCAGAATAGGGAAGGCCCGCTCGGTGAAAAACCGATCGAGCGTCACGCGTTGCTCCGCGGCAAGCTCTTCGTGCTTCAGCAGTCGAATGCGTTGCTCGGCGAGTTGCGGCAGCACCGATTCATTCCAGCAGCGATACTGCGCGGCGACAAGCTCTTTCGTGCGCGCGGCGATGCGTTGCAATTGGACGATGGCGCGCAGGCCGTCGGGGGCGTAATCTTCCGGGGCGTCGTCGCCGAAGGCCTGCTCGCGCAGTCCGGCGACGCGCACCATGAAGAACTCATCGAGGTTCGAGCTGAAGATGGCCAGGAATTTCACGCGCTCCAAGAGGGCGTTGGATTCATCGACGGCTTCTTCCAGCACGCGCGCGTTGAATTCCAGCCAGCTAAGCTCGCGGTTGATAAAGTGTTCGGCTAAGAAAACATGGTCGGGCATGTTGTAATGATAAGATGGAACGCGGCGGGAAGAAAGCCGCACCTGATCCACAAAAATGCGTTCGCGCACCCCCTTTCGGGCGCGAAGCCGGCGGCGTACCATCAACGAGCGAGATGAGCATTGCATTTCAGACCTGGACGGCGGAGATTCAAAAGCTGCACCGTGCGCTGAGCGAACTGGGCGCGGTGGCGGCCGCGCTCGGCATGCCCACGGCCGAAGGCCAGGAATGGTTCGCCCTGCTTGAGCGCAAGTTGCTGCCGCAACTCAATATCCAACCGATGCTGGTGGTGGCCGTGGTGGGCGGCACCAATATCGGCAAGTCGGTGGTGTTCAATCATCTGGCCGGCGAAAACGCCAGCTCGGTCAGCCCGTTGGCGGCCGGCACCAAGCACCCGGTGTGCGTCGTGCCGCCGGGTTTTGACGACGAACCGCTGCTAGCGCGGATTTTCGAGCCATTTGAGTTGCGGCGCTGGCAATCGGCCGACGATTCGCTGAGCGCATGCGCCACGGACGTGATCTTCTGGCGAACCGCCGAAACGGTACCGCCGCGATTGCTGCTGCTCGACACGCCGGACGTCGATTCCGACGCGCAGGTGAATTGGCGGCGCGCCGACCAGGTGCGCCGCGCGGCCGACGTGCTCATCGCCGTGCTCACACAGCAGAAGTACAACGACGCCGCCGTTAAACAGTTTTTTCGCAAAGCCGCCGAGGCCGACAAACCGGTGATTGTCGTTTTCAACCAGTGCGACCTCGCGGACGATCGCGAGTATTGGCCGCGCTGGTTGAGCACGTTCACCGACGAAACCGGCATCCGGCCGGAACACGTTTATGTGGTGCCTTATGATCGCGCGGCGGCCGGCGGCCGGCGTTTGCCTTTTTATGATGTCGGTCCATCCGGGGCCGGGCCGCTGGGCGAACCGGCGTCGCTACAAGCGGAACTGGCGCACCTGCATTTCGACGCGATCAAGGTGCGCACCTTTCGCGGCGCGCTGACACGCCTGCTCGACCGCCAGACGGGCGTGCATGCCTGGCTTTGGCAATTGCGCGACGCGGCCGGTGAATTCGCGGCGGCCACGGAAGCCTTGAACGCGACCGAAATGGCCAATATCGACTGGCCGGAGTTGCCCGTGCGATTGCTGGTCGATGAAATTCGTACCTGGTGGGACAACCGCCGCGTCGGCTGGACTCGAAAGATTCACAGTTTTTATCGCACGGTGGGCGACGGCGTCGCCTGGCCCATTCGCGAAGCTTGGCGCGTGGCGCGCGGCGAACAGCAACGCCCCAAAGACACCTTCCGCGCCCGCGAGCAAGAGGCGATTGTCGAAGCGGTGGAAAAACTGCTGATCGAACTCGAACGGCTCTCGCGCTTGGGCAACGACGTGCTGCGGCCGCGATTGACCGCCATGCTGGGTGGCGCCTCGCGCGAGTCGCTGCTGGCCCGTGTGGCGGCGGCCCACGCCGATTTGCCCGCCCTCGACGACGACTATCGCTCCTTCTTGCGCGCGGAGCTTGATCGTTGGGGCGAGGGGAATCCCGGCGCGGTCAACTTGTTGCGCTCGCTCGATTATGCGGCGGCCTTGGCTCGCCCGGCGATCACGGTCACGTTGGCCGTCAGCGGTTGGATACTCGCGGGCGACGTCATGGGGCAGGCCGCGGCGCACGCCGCCGTGCAAACGACCAGCCACATGGTCACCGAGGCCATGATTGCCGGCGGCACCACCGTGGGCGGCGAGGCGGTGGTGAGCGTCACGGGCGAAGGCGTCACCCAGGCGGCGGCGCGGCTCTTTCGCCGCTTGCAGTTACGCTATGCCCAGTTACGGGCAAAATGGCTGGCCGATTGGCTGGAGCGTGAGTTGCTTGGGCGAGCGATGGAACCGTTGCGCGAAGGCGCGGCATTGACTCATTCGTCCGCGTTTCGCGACGTGGAGTTGGCCCTCGACAAACTGCAAGCGGGCGGCGCGTAGAGTGGCCGTGCCGGGTAGAATGTGGCATGCCGCGAACACGTTTTTTTGACAGGCGGGCCGGTTGGGCGAGATGGCTTTGATAACGGAATTGGGGGCGCGCATCGGCGAAGCGCTCTTTGCCGATCGTTGGCGGCTGCGCCGACAGTTGCGAGACATCGAACAAGCCGAGCGCCGCGGAAAGCCGAGCGCAGATCGCCTCGCGCGGCTGGCCGCCGATTTGGAAAAGTCGATCGCCACTCGGTTGGCGCGCCGCGCCGCGGTTCCTCATGTGCGCTTTGACGATCAGCTTCCGGTGGCCGCGCGGCGCGGCGAAATCGCCGCGGCCATTCGCGATCATCAAGTGGTCATTGTCTGCGGCGACACCGGTTCCGGCAAATCGACACAGTTGCCCAAGATTTGCCTGGAGTTGGGCCGCGGCGTGGAAGGCATCATCGCTCATACGCAACCGCGGCGCATCGCCGCCCGTAGCGTCGCCAACCGCATCGCCGAGGAGTTGGGTTCGCCCTTGGGCCAGGACGTGGGTTACAAGGTGCGTTTCACCGATGCCACCAACCCGCGCACCTACATCAAGCTGATGACCGACGGCGTACTCTTGGCCGAATCGCACCATGACCGCTATCTCAATCAATATGACACAATCATTCTGGACGAGGCCCATGAGCGATCGCTCAACATCGACTTTCTGCTGGGCTATTTGAAACGGCTGCTGCCGTCGCGGCCCGATCTGAAAGTCATTGTCACTTCGGCTACGATCGACGCCGACCGCTTCGCCGCGCATTTCGAGGCAGTCACCGGCCATGTGCCGGTGCTGACCATCGCCGGCCGCACCTATCCGGTTGAAGTACGTTATCGCCCGCCGGCGGCGGAAAAGGAGGGTGAGGAGCCTGATCTGGAGCAGGCGGTGCTGGCGGCGGTCGATGAACTGTGCCGCGAGCGCGGCGGCGACATCTTGATCTTCATGCCCACCGAACAGGAGATTTTGGCCACGGCCAAAGCGCTGCGAAACCATCGGATTCCGGGCGACACACCGGGACACGAAACGGAGATTCTGCCGCTTTACGCGCGGCTTTCCACGGCCGAACAGAACCGCATTTTTCAACCGCGGCAACGGCGGCGGATGGTCATCGCCACGAACGTGGCGGAATCGAGCTTGACGGTGCCGGGCATCGCCTCGGTCATCGACAGCGGCACCGCGCGCATCAGCCGCTATGCCGCGCGATTGAAGGTCCAGCGGCTGCCGATCGAGCCGGTGTCGCAAGCCTCGGCCGAGCAGCGTAAAGGGCGCTGCGGGCGGCTGGGACCGGGCGTTTGCATTCGGCTTTACAGCGAGGAAGACTTTTTGCGGCGAGATCGCTACACGCCGCCGGAAATTCTGCGCAGCAACCTGGCCGCCGTGGTGCTGCAAGCTAAAGCGTTGCGTCTGGGCAAGATCGAAGAATTTCCGTTTCTCGACCCGCCGCGGCCGGAGTCGATTCGCGACGCCTACCGCACCCTGTTTGAGCTGGGGGCGACCGACGACCGGCAGGAGCTGACCGCGCTGGGACGGCAACTCAGCCGCTTGCCGGTCGATCCGCGTATCGGCCGCATTGTTTTGGCCGGCGTGCAGGAAAACTGCCTGCATGAAATTCTCATTATCGCGGCGGCGCTGGAACTGCAAGACCCGCGCGAACGACCGGCCGGTCAGGAAGAAGCCGCCGATCAGGCCCATGAGCGTTTCGCTGATGAACAGTCCGACTTCATCAGCTTTCTCAAACTCTGGGATTTTTATCACGAGCTGAAAGTCGGCCTGTCGCGGAACCAATCACGCCGCGCCTGCCGCGAGTTCTTCTTGGCGCATAACCGCATGCGCGAGTGGCTGGAAGTGCATCGACAGCTTTTGAGGCTTTGCGCGCAGGCCGGGTACAAGCTTCAGCCCCGCCACAACGACCACGACCGCATTCACCGCGCCTTGCTCGCCGGCTATCTTTCCAGCGTCGCCTTCCGCCGCGATCAATCGGAATACACGGTGTCGGGCGGACAAAAAGCCTTGCTTTGGCCCGGCTCGGCCGCGTATCAGCGGCGGCCCAAGTGGATCGTGGCGGCCGAGGTGCTGGAAACCAGCCGACGTTATTTGCGCACGGTGGCCCGCATCAACCCGCGCTGGATCGAGCCGCTGGCCGAGCATTTGGTCAAACGCACGTATCGCGACGCCCAATGGGATCCGACGGTCGGCGCCGCGATGGTGGTGGAAAGCGTCGCGTTGTTCAACCTGCCGGTGGTGCGCCATCGCCGCGTGCGCCTGGCCACGATCGACGCCGCCCATGCGCGCGAAATGTTCATCGAACACGCGCTGGTGCGCGGCGATTGGACATCGCGGGCAAAGTTCCTGGCGCACAACCGGCAGTTGTTGGAAGAACTGGAGCGCTTTCAACGTAAGGTGCGGCGCTACGGACTGGTGCGAGGCGAGCATGCCCGCTTCGGTTTTTACGATCGCCGCTTGCCCACCGACGTGGTGGACGTGACCAGCTTTGAGCGCTGGCGCCGCGAGGCCGAACGCGCCGAGCCGGGCTTGCTCTTCATGTCACCTCGCAATCTGCTGACCGACGCCGACATGACGATCGATCGCGAGGCGTTCCCCGACGCCATCAGCGTTGGTTCGATGTGGCTGCCGCTCGATTATTGTTTTGAGCCTGGCGCCGAGCACGACGGCATTACCATC
>DASVGM010000190.1:0-6303 GCA_036379555.1 Pirellulales bacterium
CAAATCTCCAGGTTGTGTAAGTGCTGAGCCAACTTCTCCACGGCTGTCAGGTTGAGTTCGCCGTCGGCCAGAAAGGGTGTGTGAGTCGCGGCCACGAGTCCGCTGAGTTTTTCCATCATATAGATTGATCCTGCGTTGTGAATTCGGGATTGGGACGAATCAGAAGCACCAGCGCGACCGATATAATTGCCAGCCCGGCAAAGCCTCCAAACGTCACATTCAGAGGCACGTGCCGGTCTCGCAACATGCCGAAGCCCCAGTCGCCCAGGCCGCCGACACTAATGCTGACGAAGTTCATCACGCCGTATCCTGTGGCCCGCAGTTCGGGCCGCACAATCTGCGACAAGATCGGCATATTATTACAGTCAAAAAAGCCCCAGCCCAGGCCAAACAAGATCAAGAACGTCACCGCCATCCAGAGTGAGCTGGCGTTGCCCACACCGAAGATCGCCGGCACGATCAAGCTCATCCCGACGGCGCTGAGATAGATTCGTCCGCGCGGACTGAAGTTCATCCAGCGATCGGCCAACCAGCCGCCGAAGACCACGCCGACAATGGCGGCCACTTGCCAGTAAAGGGTGGCCGCCACGCCCGCCTGCCCTTCGCCGATGTTGAACCGATACTTGAGGATCGACGGCATCCAATCGCGCACCACCCAGCCGGCGATGGCCGGCAGGGTGAAATACAGCACCAATAGCAGGTAGGAAGAATTACCGAGCAATTCCGCGGCCGCCCTGGCGGGCGAAGCCGGCGCCGCGGCCAGCCGGCGGCGAAGCGCCGGGGCATCGCGCAGCAAGAATACCAGCGGCAGAGCGTATGCCATGCCAAAGACTCCGCAAGCGGTGAAGGCGAGCCGCCAGCCAACACGCGGATCGGCCGCGGCGTAGCCGCCAAAGCCGCCTAGAATCACACCGAGATAGATCGCCAATTGGTGCATGCCCACCGCGCGCGAGCGCGTGGCCGCCACATGATAATCGGTAATCAACGCCAACGCCGCCGGAATGTAGAACGCTTCGCTGACGCCCATCAGCGACCGCGCCCAAAGCAGTTCCTTGTAGGTGGTGACGTGCCCTGTCAAGAACGTGATGGCCGACCAGACGAAGAGGCTCGCGCAGATCGCCAATCGCTTACTGAAACGATCCGCGACATATCCGCCGAGCAGACTGAAAACCGCGTAGACCCACTTGAACTGCCCGAGCATAATGCCCCACAGCTCTTCGCGGTTGGCGGCTTCGCCCAGGTTCGCGATGGAGTCCATCACCGATGTTTGCATCGATGCCAACATCTGCCGATCGAGGTAGTTCAACAGCGCCACCGGCATCAGCAAGATGACGGTCAGCCATGCCCGACCAACGGTGCCGCGGGAAGCGGGCGGAAGAGCCGCAGTCATTCGTTCTCCTCGGGTGTCATGGCCCAAATTGTCGCGGAAGGAGCGACGCCGTGCAACAGGTTTGCGGCGGCCCACAGCGCGGCCGCCCGGCGCGACATCATCGCGTTTATGGCGTGCTAGCGGCCGGCGTGCTAGCGGCCGGCGTGTCCGCGGCCGGCGTGTCCGCGACCGCGTGTTCGGCGAGCTTCTTGCGCGCCTGGGCGACAAGATCGGCCGCCCAGGGCTTGCCGTCGTAAAGCTCGATCACGGCGCGCCAAATTTTTTCGGCCGTTCGCGGATCGCCGTCGGCCACGCCGTCGGCTCGATCAAGCTGCCCGGCAATGCGGCCTCGATGATCCTGAGCATAGGCCGCCATGTCCTCGCGCATTTTGGCGAGCTTGCCCCGCGCAGCCTCCACCCAATCACGCGTTTCTGTGGGGTCGTCGGCGGTAGGCTCTCCATATAGGTCAACCAAGGCCGCCATTTTTTTCATTCCCGCCTCGAGATCGAGATCCGCGCGTCGCAACGCCTCGGCATAGTCGCGTTCGACCGGTGAAAGGTTTGCTCGTTCGTCACGCCGCCGCAATTTTTTTTCGAGTTGCCGCTCCAGGCGGCGAGTTGTAATTTGATCGAATAGTTCTTGCATCTCGTCCGTTCGCGGGTCGTCGGCCGCAGCGCGGCGCAAGAACTCCTGGATGTCGTCTTTAGCTTCGGCGAGCTTGTCCTCATCGTTGGCGGCCATCACCCGATCATAAAGTTGGTCCAGACTTGGCGGTCGCAACAAATACCAGGTGCCCCAACCGAGCGCCGCGATGGCGGCCACCAACGTCAACACTTGCAGCGAAAACCACTTTGGCTCCTCGCTGTCGAAGTCGTCGGCCGCTTCATCATCGGCGACGTGAGTGAACCGGGGCTGCGCCGCGGGGGCAACCGTCAACTCGCCCGCCGGAGCCGCGGCCGAGACAGGCGACGACGGCGCGGCGATGGTCGCCATGTCGGGCGAGAGGTTGACATCCGAACGTAGCGCCTTGCGCATGTTGGGCGCGGCCTGCGACGCCGGAACATCGACCAAGCGATACTCCTCGCTGTCGGCATCGCTGGCAACACGACGCTCGTCGTCCGGCAAGCGAACCTGCGACGGCCTATCGGCCGCGGCCGTTGGCGCGGTGGCGATCATCTCGTCGGTCAGCACGCGCGGGGCCACCGGCCCATCAGGATCGGGAAACACTTGCGATTTACCCTCGGTCTCGGTGCGCATTGATAGCCCGTGACGCATCGCTTCCAGACGCCGCGAGAGCACCATCGCAGTGGGCACGCGCTGCTCCGGGTCTTTTTCCAACAGCAAGCTGATGATCGCTTCCATCTCGACCGGCGCTTCGGGGGCGAAGCGCCGCAGCGGCTCGGGCTGCGCGTAGCGCTGCAATTGCAGCATCTCCACCATCGTCGCCGCTCGAAACGGCGGTCGTCGGGCCAAGAGCGCGAACATCACGCCGCCCAGGCTGTAAAGATCGCAGCGATGGGTGACCGGCCGGCCGTCAGCCTGTTCGGGCGCCATGTATTCGGCCGTGCCCAACACGCCGCCGTCGGCGGTCAGGCCGGTGTTGCCAAACAGCTTGGCGATGCCGAAATCAGAAAGTTTGAGCGTGCCGTCGTCAGCCAATAAAAGATTGGCCGGCTTGATGTCGCGATGGATCACGCCACGGTCGTGCGCGTGTTTCAGCGCCCGGCAGACCTGGATTGTAAGGTCGGTCACTTCGCGCCAATCAAACTTTCGGCCCGCCAGCAACTCTTCTTCCAGGCTGCGTCCCGCGACCAATTCCATGCCATAAAAATGGTGGCCGTCTTGCTCGCCGTAGCCGAACAGCCGCACGATGTTGGGGTGGTGCAGCTTTTTGAGGCTTTCGATTTCCGACTCAAAGCGCTCGCGAAAACCTTCTTCCTGGGCAAGCGCGGGGGAGAGCACTTTGACGGCGGCAACCTCGCCGGTTTCGATGTGTACGGCGGCGTAAACGGTGCCCATGCCGCCCCGTCCGAGTTTACGACCAATTTGGTACGGTCCGAGCCGTTCAAGCTGATTCATACTATCTACATTACCCAAGAACTTCGTTTGGACAAAGCACCAACCGGCAGCCGCTCTTTACCGAACCAGCGGCCTCGCCTATCCTGGAACTTGCGAATTTCCAGGAAAGAATTGACGATCTCACGACGCCTTTATGTCCTTAATTGTCCAAAAATTTGGCGGCACCAGTGTCGCCGACAGTCAAAAGATTCTCGCCGCCGCCCGCAAGGCCATCCGCGCTCAGCAAGGCGGCAACCAGGTGGTGGTGGTCGTCAGCGCGATGGGGCAAAACACCGATCTCTTGATCGAATTGGCCAAGGAAATCAACGAAAATCCGCCGGCTCGAGAAATGGACATGCTCCTCTCCACCGGCGAACAAGTGAGCGTGGCGCTGATGGCCATGGCCATTGAGTCGTTGGGATACCAAGCCATCAGCATGACAGGAGCGCAGATTGGCATCAAGACCGACAGCACCCATACCAAGGCCCGTATTCATTCCATCTCCACCGAGCGTCTCCGCCGGGCGCTCGATCAGGGCAAGATTGTCATCGCGGCCGGCTTTCAGGGGGTGGATGAAGAATCCAACATCACCACGCTCGGCCGCGGCGGCAGCGATACGACCGCCGTGGCCTTGGCCGCCGTCCTGGGGGCCGACGCCTGCGAAATCTACACCGACGTCGACGGCGTATACACCACCGACCCGCGCGTGCTGCCCGAGGCCCGCCGCGTCAAACAGGTGAGCTACGACGAGATGCTCGAGATGGCGAGCCTGGGGGCGGGCGTCATGCATAGCCGCTCCATTGAGTTCGCCAAGAAGTTTTCGGTGCCGATACATGTGCGCAGCAGTTTTTCCGACATACCGGGCACGATGATCGTCGTCGATCCCGAAGCACAGGGCCAGGCCGTGGGCGGCGCCACTCTAGTCAAGCACGAGGCCCGCGTGACGATTTTGGGCGTGCCCGACCGGCCGGGAGCCAGCCACGCGATCTTCTCGAAGATCGCCGCCAAGAATGTTTCGGTTGATATGATCGTGCAGAACGTCGGCAGCGACGCTCGGGCGGATATTTCCTTCACGGTCATCCGCGACGACCTGCCGACCACACTGGAGGCCATCGCCGCGGCGGCCCAAGAGCTCGACGCCGAAGGTTACACCCACGATGAGAACGTGGCCAAGGTTTCGGTGGTTGGCTTGGGCATGGCCACGCAGACCGGCGTGGCCCAGAAAATGTTTCGCGCCTTGGCCGACGCGAGCATCAATATCGCCATGATTTCCACCAGCGAGATCAAAATCTCGGTGCTGGTCACTCGCGACGACGGCCTGCCGGCCCTGCGCACGGTGCATGCCGCCTTTCAGCTTGACAAGGTTCCGGCCGGGGCCGTCGCCTCGCCTCACAACCTGGCCCAGCATCGCAATGGCGACGCCAAAGCGGTTTTGGCGCGCCTGCAAGGCATGGAAGACCTGACCATCAACGATATTCGACTCGATGAAACACAGTGCCGCGTGACGATTTCGGGCGTGCCCGACACGCCGGGCATCGCCGCGGCGCTGTTTGAGCACGTGGCCGGGGCGGGCATTTTTGTCGATATGATCGTGCAGAGTTTTGGCCGCGGCGGACGCGCGAACCTCAGTTTTACGGCGCCCCACGTTTCCTACGACAAAGCGATCGCTTCGACCAAGGACGTCGCCGAGCGATTGGGTTGCGGGCCGGTGAGCGGTTCGCGGCGGGTGGCCAAGCTTTCGGTCTCAGGCATTGGCATGCGCAGCCACACGGGCGTGGCGATTCGCATGTTCAAGGCGCTGGCCGAAGCCGGCATTAACCTGGAAATGATCAACACCAGCGAGGTGCGCGTGAACGTGGTGGTCGAGGGCGCCTCCGGCCACGAAGCGCTCCAGCGGCTGCAAGACGCCTTCGCCGACGTCCAACATTAGCTGACATTGACCCGCCGGGCACTTTCAATAAAATATTGTGTCCCTTGAAGTTACATGTTCCAACCGCGGCCTCGCTGGTCTGAAATGAACCTTGATCGCACTTCGCCTGGCATGCACGAGCAAGCGCGCCGTGAAAAACTG
Source organism: Pirellulales bacterium (assembly GCA_036379555.1). Lineage (GTDB taxonomy): Bacteria > Planctomycetota > Planctomycetia > Pirellulales > JAICIG01 > DASSFG01. Next base: position 5,500 of record DASVGM010000190.1, read on the forward strand.
CGCAAGCTCGAAAGCCTTGGAGCCGATCCTTGGGGGCAGCGCTTCGACGGACACCAGCCGCTTGCCGCGATCCGCGCCCGAGAGCATGAAATCGCCGTCGAAGCCGCCGACGACGCGCGGCAACGACCGCCAGAACGTGGTCCCAAAGTGCGGGCGGCCGGGCGAATTGTCTTGCAGCGGCAACAGGGAAAGCTTATTTTTCTCACCCTGCGCGATTGGTCCGAACAAATTCAGGTGTTCATCGGCCGCAATCAGGTGGGCGAGCAAAACTGGGCGCTGGCTGAATGCTTTGACCTCGGCGACGTGATCGGCATTGACGGCGAATTGAAACATACGAACAAAGGTGAATTGACGATCTTCGCCGAGCAGCTTCACTTTTTGACCAAATCGATCGAGCCGCACCCGGACAAGCACAAGGGATTGGCCGACCCTGAGCTGCGGCAGCGGCTGCGCTATCTCGATCTGATTTATGGCGACGGCGTGTTGCCTCGGTTCTTAAATCGAACGAAGATTGTGCAGTCGATTCGTCATAGTTTGGCCGGCCAGGGTTTTGTTGAAATCGAAGGGCCGACCTTGCATTCCATCGCGGGCGGCGCCGCGGCGCGGCCGTTCAAGACGCACCATAACACACTCGATATTCCGCTCTTTTTGCGAATTGCCTTGGAACTGCACCTGAAGCGGTTGCTGGTGGGCGGCATCGAACGCGTCTATGAGTTGGGCCGCGTCTATCGCAACGAGGGAATCAGCCCCAAGCACAATCCTGAGTTCACCATGCTTGAGGTCTATCAAGCGTATGGCGATTAT
>DASVGM010000191.1:0-9068 GCA_036379555.1 Pirellulales bacterium
GAGCTACAGCCTCAAACATATAACAACCGCGAATCGTAAAAACGGGAGCGGGACAACCAAAGATACCGCAAAGCCCCGCTGGCAGAAAGCCCCCGGCATTGTAAATCCGAATGCCAGCTCATTGCCCAGAGGATGACCAATCGCTGGCGCAAGATAGAATCGGGGGCTAAACCAGCGGTGTATCGCCGGCGAACAGATGTAGGTAACTCTCGTAACGCCGAACGTCGAGCCAACCATCGGCCACGGCGTCTTTGACCGCGCAGCCCGACTCATGATTGTGCGTGCAATCGGGAAACGCGCAAAGACTGACCAGCGGGCGCAAATCACGATAAAAACCGGCGACCTCGGCGGGCACGACGTCCCAAAGCTGAAACTGCCGAATGCCCGGCGTATCGACGACATGTCCCCCGTCGGCCAGCGGAATGAGCCGCGCGGTGGTTGTGGTGTGGCGGCCCTTTTGCGTCTCGGCGCTGACCGCGGCCACCGTCAGACCCAGGCCGGGTTGCACGGCGTTTAACAGCGACGATTTGCCCACTCCGCTTTGTCCGGCCACTACGCTCTGCTGGCCCACGAGCCGCTTCCGCAAACGATCGACGCCTAAGCCGCTCTTGGCGCTCACCAGCAACACCGTATAGCCCATTTGCGCATACACACCGATCAAAGGCTCCAGCGCGGCCCGATCGACCAAGTCGGCCTTGTTGATGCAAATGATCGCCGGTAAATGGCTTTGCTCGGCCGACACCAGAAAGCGATCGATTAAATTGGGCTTGAGATACGGCTCGGCCGCGCTGGCCACAATGACGAGTTGATCGACGTTGGCCACAATCACGTGCTGGCGGCCGCGTGATTCGCGGCTCAAAACTCCGTGCCGCGGCTCGATGCGCTCAATGATGCCCTCGCGCTCATCCGCCGGGCGAAACAACACGCGGTCGCCCGCCGCCACGACATGACGCAGGTCGGTGTGCAGCGTCTTGAGCAGCCGCCGCACGGCACATTGATATTGCCTGCCGTCGGCGGCTTCGACCGTGCTCGTCAACCCGTACACCGCCAAGACGCGTCCCGGCAGGCAGGCCGCTTCGTCGACGTCGAGCAGCACGCCCAGCCCCGTGCCGTCGTCAACCTCCTGGCCGCGCACGGTGCGGCGGCGAGTCAGCTCGCCTTTGCCGCTGAGTCGTTCCTCACGGGCGGGGTCGTCATCGGTCTTGTCGGCGTGGAACTTGCGAGTGACGTCGCCCTGCCGCGCGCGTCGCGTGCGGTTTTTACGAAAAGCGGCGCGAAGTTGCTTTTTTTTTCGTTTTGACAAACGCCATCACACCGGCTTGTTGGAATCTTTGATTTGTCCCGCGCTGTCATCGAGAATGTCGTAGCGGCGTCGGTCGTCGTGGGCTGGCTTGCGCTCGCGGGGGATCGCCTCAGGATCTTTGAGCAGCCCGGCTCTTTCGAGCAACGGTTTTTGAAAAATCTCTTGACGATCACCGTCCGAAGGCGGCGGCCCAATGGCGCCCAGGTCGGTCGGCGAATAGGAGATTTGAAAGCGGTGCTTGGCCACGGCGAGGCCGTCGCCCGGATCGAGCCGTTTGTCGTCCACGACGCGCTGGTTGTTCACCTTCACGCCGTTGCGGCTTTGCAGGTCGCGCACGTACCAGTAGCCGTTCATCAACGTCAACTGGCAATGATGCGCTGAAACATTGGGAAAACGCAGCACGATGTCACAACTTTCGCGACGCCCCACCAACAGGCTTTTTTTCAAAAGTGGAATAGGATCGCCGCCGCCAAGCGGAACGAGCTCACCGTAGTTCTGCATAGGATCCTCTTACTGACTTGTTCCCTGACGCCCTAACGTGATAACCTGAAAGGCTCCGGTTCCTTTATCGAGTGTAGATTTCGGCCGTCCCCGCGTCAATGTTCGCTTCATCATGACTCACCCCGCCTCACGCGCCGCTTCATCGGCCGACACACTGGCCGCTTTACCCGATTGGCGCTCCGCGGGGCTGCGGTATTTCGCGTTGAATTATTATCTGCGCGGACGCTTTGGCGGCCGCGTTCAAAAAGTCAGTCTTGACGCGGGCTTTACCTGTCCAAACGTGGACGGCGCCGTCGCCGTCGGTGGCTGCGTCTTTTGCGACAACCGCAGTTTCAGCCCCAGCCGGCGGCTGAAGCGAGTCGATCTTGCGGCCCAACTTGAGCGGGGCATGCAGTTGCTGCGCCGCCGTTATGCGAACGTCTCCCGATTTTTGGCGTATTTTCAGCCCGCCACCAACACCTACGCTCCGGTCGAACTCCTGCGATCGCTCTTCACGCAGCCGCTCGACCATCCGGAGGTCGTCGGGCTGGTGGTCGGCACGCGGCCTGATTGCGTGCCCAACGACGTGCTCGATTTATTAAGCGAGTTAGCCGTAAGGACTTACGTCTCCGTGGAATACGGCATGCAGACCATGCACGATCGGTCGCTCGCCTGGATGAACCGCGGGCATGGGCATGCGGCTTTTCTCGACGCGGTCGAACGCAGCCGCGGCCGCGGCTTTGAAATCACCGCCCACGTCATTCTCGGCTTGCCGGGCGAAACGCGCGGCGACATGCTGGCCACCGCCCGTGAATTGGCCCGCCTGGGGATCGACGCGGTGAAGGTCCACAATCTTTACGCGGTGCATGGCACGCCGCTGGCTGATTGGGTACGTTCGGGCGAAGTGACACTCCTGGAACGTGATGAATATGTTGAAACGCTGGTCGACTTCCTGGAACTGCTGCCGCCAAGCTGCCTGGTGGAGCGTATCAGCGGCGATGCCCCGCCCGATTACCTCGTTGGCCCGGCGTGGTGTCTTGACAAGCCGGCCCTGCGTGCCGCGGTCGAAGCCGAGTTCGCACGGCGCGATACTTGGCAAGGTCGAAAGGCGGCGAGCGGCCGGGAGCTTCTCTAATGGACGATTTCGATCTCAACTCGTTGGCGGCCTATCTGCACCTCGATCCGGCGGCGGTCGCTCGGCTCGTTGAACGGGGCAAGCTTCCCGGCCGGCGCGTGGCGGGCGATTGGCGTTTCTCGCCTTCGGAAATCCACCATTGGTTGGAAGAGCGCATCGGGCTTTCCGATGATGAAGCGGAGTTGCACCGCGTGGAAGGCATCATGCAGGCGGCGGGCGACAACCCGCACGGCGAGCTCTCGTTGGCCGGCATGCTGCCGATCGAGGCCATTCAAATTCCGCTCGCCGCCCGTACGCGTAATTCGGCGATCGAATTGATCGTGGAGGCGGCCGGCCGCACCGGCTGGCTTTGGGATCCGGTGAAGATGACCGAGGCGGTGCGCGCGCGCGAAGAAATGCACCCCACGGCGCTCGACAACGGCGTGGCGCTGATGCACCCGCGGCGGCCGTTGGGCGGCATTTTGGAGCAGGCGTTTCTGGCCTTCGGCCGAACGGAGGCGGGCATTCCTTTTGGCGGCAGCCGCGGCACGCTCACCGATCTGTTCTTTTTGATTTGTTCGACCGACGACCGCGGCCATTTGCAAACCCTGGCGCGCCTGAGCCGGCTGCTCAACACGCCCGATTTTGTCGGCCGCCTGCGCGCCGCGCCCGACGCGGCCGGGGTGCGCGAGCTGTTCACTTCGGCTGAGGGCGAGCTGCGCTGATGCGTCTGCTATTGACGGGCGACTACGATCACGCCGAATTTTCAGCGGCGGTGGCGGCGATGCGGTCGGCCTGCGATGTGATGGAACAGCCGCCTCTTGAACGGGCCGCGCAATGGCTGGAAACCGAGGGCCTGGCGGACCTGATCGTGGTGGCGCAGAGCCGGCCGGGGCAGTTTGCGGCGGCGGAGATGGAACGCTTGCGCCGCGCGGCCCCGCTGGCGCCGCTGGTGGCGTTGGTCGGTAGCTGGTGCGAGGGGGAGCCGCGCAGTGGTGCTCCGTGGCCGGGAGCGGTGCGTGTTTACTGGCACCAATGGCCGGTGCGATTTTCACGGGAGATCGCCCGGCTGGCGCGCGGTGAAGCGAGCGATTGGAGCCAACCGCCCACGGCGACGCCTGAAGAGCGATTGCTCGCGGCGAGCGGCGCGGCCGGCAAGACGTTGCGGGGAGTCGCCGCGGTGGTAAGCGGCTCTGTCGAAATGGCCGAATGGTTGTCGGCCGCTTGCCGCCAGGTGGGACTGGAGTCGGTTGCTTTTCATGTTCCGCCAAGCGGCCCCGTCGCCGGCGTGCGTGCGGTGCTCTGGGACGCCGGCCTAGCCCGGCCGGACCTGATCGACGATTTGCGACGATTGGCGGCTTCTTTTTTTGCTGCGCGCATTGTTGTGTTGGTTGACTTTCCGCGAGATGCCGATGTGCGGCGATTAAGTGAGGCCGGCGCCGCCCTGGTGCTGGCTAAACCGATCACGATTGCCGATTTGCACCGCTGCCTGGGTTGCGTTGTGTCACCGTGAAGTCGAAAACGTGAAGTCGCAAAGACTCCCGACAACACGAAAAAAATGGCGGAAGTGCATGGGAATCGAACCCACCGGCCGCGCGGTTGACGCGCGGCCCAACGATTTTGAAGACCGTGGCCACCACCAGGTGTGCAGGCACTTCCAGCTCTGTTTCAATGGCTTCTCAACGGCCAAGGCCATCGTAACTCGAATCACCCGTCAAAGCAAAGCGATACAACACCCCTCCTTTCGGACTATTGGCGGTTTCCGACAGTTGCCGACGAATGGTTTCACCAACTCGCCTCCTACGCCGCGGGAATTGGCACGGCAGCGCTTTCGAACTAACGGCGCCGCTCGGTTCCGGCCACCGCGCGCAAAACGCGCGAAGTGGCGGGCGATTTGTTCAGAACGTAAAAATGAACGCCCGGAATGCCGGACTCCATAAGCTGTCGAACTTGCTCGGTGGCGAAATCGACGCCAATTTCAAATTGATCGTCGGCGCTGGATTCACTGGCCGCCAACGCCGCTTGAAAACGCTCCGGCAGCCGCGCGCCGCAGAGCGAGGCGATTCGCTTGATCTGGGTCAGGTTGGTCACCGGCAATATGCCCGGTACGATGGGCACGCGGATGCCCAAACGCTCGCAGGCGTCGCGGAAACGAAAGAAGTCGTCGTTGACGTAAAAAAGCTGCGTGATGACCGCGTCGGCGCCGGCATCGACCTTGCGTTTCAAGTTGTCGAGATCGGCTTGCGGACTAAGCGCCTCTTGGTGTGTTTCAGGATACCCCGCCACCGCGATGCCAAACTGCGGAAACTCGCCGCGAATGAGTCGCACCAGGTCGGACGCAAAACGAAAACCGCCCGTCACCGCCTCAAACTGCGCCTGCCCCTTGGGCGGATCACCCCGCAACGCAACGATATTTTCCACTCCGCGAGCGTCCGTCTCACGCAAATACGCGCGCAAATCGTCAACCGTGGAACCGACGCACGTCAAGTGCGAGGCCACCGGGCAGCCAAATTGCTCGTGAACGCGCTCGACAATATCGAGCGTTTTGTCGCGAGTCGAGCCACCCGCTCCATAGGTGCAGGTGACGTAGCTCGGCTCAAACGACATCAGTTCCGGCAGGTGCTGAAACAATTCCGCCTCTCCCGCCGCCGTCTTGGGCGGAAAAAGCTCGAAGGAGAGGCCGAATTGATTGGGGCCGTAAGAATCGCGAAGTGGCATGGAGGAGGGTTCAGGGTTTTCGAGGGTTCGGGGTTCGGGGTTCGGGGTTCAGGATGAGGGATGAGGGATGAGGGATGAGGGATGAGGGATGAGGGAACGTGGAACGTGGACGTCATCCGCTTGCGCCAATTTGCATTTTGCATTTTGCATTTTGCCTGAACCCTGAACCCTGAACCCTAAACCCTCTACAACGACAGCGGCTCCCCGGCAATTTGTCGCTCGTGCCGCGTCAACTCGTGCATGTCATGCAAAAGCTGAATGTCGCAGGGACGCTGCGTGACCTCGCGGCGGGCAAACATGCGTGCTTGCGTGGCCACCAGCACCTCAACGCCCACCTCGGTCACTTGTCCAAATAGTCGGGCGTAATTCGTGAAGCTCGGCACGTTGGTCGTCACAAAGCCATACACCATGCTGCAGGCGCCAATCGTCTTGCCGGTGAAGATGCCCGTGTTGATGGCGGTTTTGGCGTAGTCGCCCACGATCGCCCCCACAAACTGCATGCCGGTCGGCACCTTGCGTCCGTGATACTCCATGTTGACCAGACCGTAAGTATTCTTCAAGTCACTGTTGCAGGTGCCCGCGCCGAGGTTCACCCAGCTTCCCAGGTAGCTATGCCCTAAAAAACCGTGGTGCTGCTTGTTGGTAAACGGCTCGATCACCGAACCTTCCACCTCGCCGCCGACCTTGGTCGTATGGCCGAGCGCCACGCCGTCTTTCAAGGCCGATTGCTCGATCACTCTGGAGTTCGGGCCAAGATAAGCCGGGCCGCTCAGGTACGAAAGCGGCCCCACCGTGGCGCGATCGTCAAGTACGATCGGGCCTTGCGCCGTGTTGGTCACGACGTGCTGGCCCAACCGCGCCCCCTCGGCCGCGAAGACGCCGTCGGCGATTTCACGGAATCGCCCGCCGGCGAGACGATGAGTCAGATTGTCGGGCAAGCTCAACAAATGGTGCCGGATGATGTCGTGCGGATAGTCGAACAGCGGAAGTCGCGGAGCGTCGAGCCGCGGCAGACGAAGCTTGAACAACCATGCCGACAACTCCTTGGCCGTCGCATCCTCGGGCGGAAGCGGCACGTTGGCCGGCACGATGGCCGCGGCGATTTCCGTTTCCTCCGCGCCGGCCGCCGCCCGGCCGCCCGCCGACGCGGGTTCGCGAGCAGGGCGAAATTCATCACTCGCGCAAAGAATGCCGTGCCGGGCCGAGGAGACGACTTTTCGCAGTGTTTCGCGGGCCTCCATCGAGGGCGCCAATCGCGCGTTGATGAACACGCTGCTTTGCGCCTGCCCGGCGGAAGAGTTGGGCGGCGGCTCCGCCTGCCGAAAGTCTCTCAGGTGTGGCCGAACGAGGGCATGCACTTTTCGACCAAATGCCGCGGCAACATCCACCGCCACGTCCAGCAAACGATACGAACCGCAGTGGATCGTGTACGCCGGCTTGCCGATCGTCACGGGGTGAAGGTCGGCAACACGCTCGTCTTCAAACAGAACAATCATCGGCCAAACCGTGGTCAGTTGTTACAGGCTATCCGAAAACTCGCCGTGGGGCGGGCCGCCGGCCCGTCTGGAAGCGAAAGACGGATCGGCGAGCCGCCCCACGATACACTGCCGCGGCGAAATCCGAGTTTTCGGCTAGCCTCTTAACTGGCCACTGACTAACTTCCATTACGCAACTGGCCGACAATAATCGAAGCGTTGTGGCCGCCAAAGCCAAAACTGTTCGACATGGCGGCCTTCAGCCGCCGCTCGCGCGGCGTGTTGGGCGTGTAGTCGAGATCGCAAAGCGGATCAGGCTCTTCGTAATTGATGGTGGGCGGAATCAGCGAATTGCGCAAGGCCAATACGGTGAGCACCAGTTCCACGCCGCCGCTGGCGCCCAACAGGTGGCCAAGCTGGCTCTTGGTGCTGGAAATGCTGACCTCGTGCGCCAGTTGGCCAAAGACGGTTTTGACGGCCGCGGTTTCCGCCTGGTCGCCCAGCGGAGTGCTCGTGCCATGAGCGTTGATATAGCCGATTTCGTCGACGTTGATCCGGCCATCAGTCAGCGCTCTGAACATCGACTTCGCCGCCCCGGTGCCATGCTCGTCGGGCTGAGTGATGTGGCTGCCATCGGCGCTGGCGCCGTAGCCGATCAACTCGGCATAGATGCGCGCGCCGCGCGCCTTGGCGTGTTCCAGTTCTTCCAGCACGATCAGCCCGGCGCCTTCGCTGAGCACAAAGCCGTCGCGGTTTTTTTCAAATGGCCGGCTGGCGTGCGTAGGGTCGTCGTTTCTTTCCGAGAGCGCCCGCATGTTGGCGAATCCGCTTAGGCCCATTGGCGTCAGGGCCGCTTCCGTGCCGCCGGAGACCATCACGTCGGCGTCGTCGTATTGGATGGCCTTAAAGGCATCGCCAATGGCGTTGGCGGCGCTGGCGCAGGCGGTCGCCACGGCGGTGCTGGGGCCGCGCAGACCATAGTGAATGGAAACGTGACCCGAAGCGGCGTTCACCATCAATTTGGGAATGGTGAAGGCTGAAACTTTGTCAGGCCCTTTTTGGATGAGCCGCGAATGCTGCGTCTCAATCTCGTTCAAGCCGCCAATGCCCGAGCCCAGAATGACGCCGCATCGAAATGGATCTTCCTTGCCGAACTCAATGCCCGAATCCTTCACGGCGTCGATGGCGGCCACGAGCGCAAACTGAGTGAAGCGGTCGATGCGTTTGGCCTCGCGCGCGGAGATATAGCCGTCGACGTCCCAGTCGCTGATCTCGCCGCCGAACTTCACTTTGAATTCAGTGGTGTCGAAGGCCGTGATGGCCCGGATGCCGCTTTCGCCGCGGTTGATCCGTTGCCACAGGTCTTCGACTTGGCGGCTAAGCGAGGTGACAACGCCGAGGCCGGTGATAACGACTCGTCGCTTCATGGAAACCGGTATGGTCAAGGGGCGTGCTCTCGCTTAGCTCGCGGCCTGCGACTTTTCGATGTATTCGATCGCCTGGCCGACCGTTTGAATTTTTTCGGCGGCATCGTCAGGAATGTTGATGTCGAACTCTTCTTCGAGTTCCATCACCAACTCCACCGTATCGAGCGAGTCAGCCCCCAGATCATTCACAAAATGAGTTTCTGGGGTAATTTGATCTTTGCTGACGCCCAATTGATCGGCGACGATGTCGATAACGCGTTCTTTAACTGAAGCCACCTGGACGGTCCTCCTGCGCACCGCAAGATTAAGAGGCTGTAAATCGGAAAAAACAACAATTCCCCCCAAGCGAATACCATAGCATTCTCTTGGGAGGTGGTAAATCGAACGAAGATAGAGGGTTCTCGTAAGAGAGGAAGGTATAACGGTTTTTTTCCCGGCTGTCTAGCCCATGCCAAGGCGCTGGTCACCAAATGCCCTGCACTCGGCTCAGAAATGTGCAAAGGAACGCGACCGTTTCTCTGATTGGACGGGCGTAGCCGCGGCAGAACGCT
>DASVGM010000192.1:0-6543 GCA_036379555.1 Pirellulales bacterium
AAAGACGCTCAGGGCGAAGACGCCGAGGCCGAGCGACTCTATCAAAGCGCCCTCAAGCTGGCCGAAAAGCATTTCGGAAAAGAACATCGCATGCCAAGAATGTACCGGCTGCTGTTAGGATCGTTGTATGTGCGCGCCGGCAGATACGACGACGCCAAACCGCTGTTTAACCAGGCGTCATGGGTGCTTGAGGCGAAAGGCGATCCGGTGGTCGCTCTCGACGCGCTCAACCGGCTCGCCGCCTTCCACGCGGCGGTTGGCAACGCCGACGCGGCCGCGGACGAATTCGACCACGCGCGCCGATTGCTCCGCCGCGAAGCGGCGCTCGTGCTCATCGGGCTTACCGCGGAGGAAAAGGCGCGGTATCTGGGCGACCGCGATCGCGCGGCCTTTGGCGCCGCGCTCTCGTTCGCGATGGCGAATCAACAAAACGCGAAGGTACGCGAGCTTTCGGCGGGTTGGCTGGCCAACGGAAAAGCCGCGGCGCAGCAAGACGCAGCCGATGGCGCGCAGGTCGCCGGCAACGACGCCGACCCGCGCGTGGCCGTGCTGGCCAAACAGTTGCGGCGGCTGACCGCCTTTTTAGCCGCACTCGCCGCCGCGCCGCCGACGCCCGGACAAGAAGCGGCCCGAGACAGGCAGGTGCAAGCGTTGCAAAAGAAGGCCGAAGGGCTGGAACAGGAGGTTCGCCGCGCGCGGGCGCAATCATCGTCTGCGAGCGGCTGGACGGAAATTGCGGATATTCGCCGCGCGCTGGCCGCCGACGCGGTCTTGATCGACATTGTGAAGTTCAAGCGGCAACCGCCGCCGGCCAAGGAGAGCGAAGCCGCCGACAGCCGTTACGTCGCCTGGATCATACCGGCGGCACAGCGGGGCGAGGTGCGAATCGTCGATCTTGGCGAAGCCAAGCCGATTGAGGCGGCCATTGAAACCTGCCGCGCCGCGGCCAGCCGTCCGGCCCGGGCGGGCGACACGGCCGGCGAGGCTCGCCAGCCGCTCGACGCGCTCTCGCGCTTGCTCGTCAAGCCCTTGCTGCCGCACGTCGCGGCCGCGAAAGAGCTTGTCATCAGTCCCGACGCCGCCTTGTGGTTTGTTCCCTGGGCCGCCTTGCCGGTCGAAGCCGATGCCAAAGACGTGACTTTCGCTTTGGAAAAGTGGCGGATTCGTTTTGTCACCGGCGGCCGCGATCTGGTTCGCCCGGCCGCGGCCGACGCCAAACCAGGCGCCTCGCCGTGCATTTTCGCCAACCCCAACTATGACCTCGAATTGGCCGACGCGGATGCGAACACCAGACGGCTGTTGGGCCTGAGCGAAGCAGATGCAAAGACGACAACCGCCAAGAAGACCGCCGGTACCGCCAAAAAAACGATCGGCGCCGCGAATAAAACGACGCCAAAAGACGCGGTCGCCAAGCGGGGTCTGGCGAGCATTGGACCGGCGGGCCGCTTGCCCGGCACGGCCGCCGAGGCCAAGGCCACCATCCCTTATCTCCAGCAGTTCGCCCAGCTCGAACCGTCTGCGTATGTCGACGGCGACGCGCTCGAGGGCGTTTTTAAGCAACTTCACTCGCCGAGCGCCTTGGTGCTTTCGACTCACGGCTTTTTCTTGCCGGACGAAGAACCGGATGACGACCGACAACTGCGCGCGTTGAACCTTGTGATGGCAGCCGGTCAGCCCACAGGCCGCGCCACGGTGAATCCGCTGTTGCGCTGCGGGCTGCTGTTGGCCGCCTGCAACCAACGAGAACAGAAAGCCAAGACCACCTTGGACGACGGCGTGCTCACCGGCCTGGAAATCGCCAGCGCCGATCTGCGGCATACGCAGCTCGTGGTGCTCAGCGCCTGCGAAACGGGCGTGGGCGACGTGACGGACGGCAATAGCGTGGCCTGCATCCGCCGCGCGTTTCAAGCCGCCGGCGCTCGGGCCGTGGTGGCGACGCTGTGGCGCATTCCCGATCAGGAAACCACCTGGCTCATGACGCGCTTCTGGGCCAATCTGGCGCGGGGACAGACCAAGGCCGAGGCCCTGCGCGACGCGCAACTCATGATTCTCCGGCAGCACGCCGAGCTGCGCCAGTTGGCCGCCAAACGCCATCAAGGCCAACTTGACGCCATCGTCGGCCTGCGCGGTTTGAAACTGGGTGACAACGACGCTGCCGCCCCCGCCGCGGTCAGCGCTGCTGGCGTTGCCGTTTCGCAACGCGCTCATCCCTTTTACTGGGCCGCGTTCACCATCACGGGCGACTGATTCTAGCCCGCATTGCGCATTTGGGGGGGTGACCGCACCGGAATTGACGGCGGCGGCAATTTGGGCGATACTTGTGCTGGCTCGCGAAACGTCGCCGGCCGCCCTCGCCACGGTCGTAAATCATTTCTCGATAACAGTTTAATCGCATGGCTCTGGTTCAGCCGGAAACAGATCTGCGGCAATATTGCGTCGAAGTCGCCACGCGCGCCCACGCCGCCGCGGCCGACCTGGCCAATGTCGGCGGCGGGGCCAAGAACCGCTTTTTGCAGCAGGCAGCCAGCCTGCTGCGCGCGCGGTCTGCCCAGCTTATCGAGACCAACCAGCTTGATTTGCAAGCGGCGCCCAGCTTCGGCCTGAGCGATGCGCAGGTCGATCGTCTCAGGCTTACGCCCAAGGTCATTGAGTCGATGGCCGTGGGACTGGAGGAAGTGGCGGCCCTGCCCGAACCGATCGGCGAGGTGATTGAGTCGTCGGTGCGGCCCAATGGACTGGACGTGATGAAGGTGCGCGTGCCGCTCGGGGTGGTGTTTTTCATCTATGAATCCCGTCCCAACGTCACGGCCGACGCCGCCGCGATCTGCGTGAAAAGCGGCAACGCCGTCATCCTGCGCGGCGGGAAAGAGGCGGCCCACTCCAACCGGGCCATCGCGGAGTTGCTCGCCGAAGCGGCTGTGGAGGCCGGCCTGCCGGCCGACTGCGTGCAGCTTGTGGCGACCAGCGATCGCGAGGCGGTGGGCCACTTTTTGAAGCTCGATCAATACATTACGGTCGCCATACCGCGCGGGGGCGAGAGCCTGATCCGCCGCGTGGCGGCCGAGGCCGCCATGCCCGTCATTAAACATTTTACCGGCAATTGCCATGTCTATGTTGACGCGGCGGCCGATCTGGACATGGCCGAACGCATTACCATCAACGCCAAGTGCCAGCGAATGGGAGTGTGCAACGCCGCCGAATCGCTCTTGGTGCATGCCAGTGTGGCCGCTCCGTTTTTGCCGCGCGTCGGCCGCGCGCTGGCCGAACGCGGTATCGAATTAAGGGCGGACGAACGAGCCAGCCGGCTTTTGCCCGGCGCCAAGCCTGCCGGCGAAGAAGACTTCGCCGCGGAGTATCTTGGTCCGACCATTTCGATTTCCGTGGTCGATTCGCTCGACGACGCGGTGCGTCACATCCATCGCTACGGCTCGCGCCACACCGACGCCATCGTGACGCGCGATCTGGCGGCGGCCCGAGAATTTGCCGCACGGGTGGACAGTTCGGCGGTGATGATCAACACCAGCACACGTTTTAACGATGGCGGCCAGATTGGCCTCGGCGCGGAAATTGGCATCAGCACCGATAAACTCCACGCCCGTGGCCCTTGCGGCGTGAAGGAACTGACCAGTTACAAGTACGTGGTTTATGGCGACGGGCAGGTGAGGGAATAAAAATGCCGGGAGACGTTTTAAGCCAGGCGGAAGTCGAAAGTCTGCTGAACGCGGTCGAAGGGGGCGCGGCGGCGGTGGCCGCGGCCGAGCCTTCGCGGCCGACGGTTTCGCCGGCGGCGCCGGCGCCCACGTCGCTGCGCGGGCGCGATAAGGTCACGCCTTACGATTTCAAGCGGCCGGAGCGCGTCGGCAAAGACCAGATGCGGGCCTTGCAAACGCTGCACGAAGGCTTTGGCCGCAATTTTGGCGCGGCGCTCTCCGCGCTGTTGCGGTCGATTGTCGAAATGAAGCTGACCAGCGTCGATCAGCTTACCTACAGCGAGTTTGTGTTCAGCCTGGAAAACCCCACCTGCTTCAACCTGCTGAAGGCCGATCCGCTGGAAGGAAACCTGATTCTCGACATCAATCCTTCCATTCTCTATCCGATCATCGACCGCTTGCTGGGCGGCGGTCGCGAGAGCGGCCCGTTGGCCCGGCGGCCGTTGACGGAAATCGAGTTGCGTTTGGTGCGGCGCATCACCGATCTGTTTTTGGACGAGTTGCGCCGCGCCTGGGAAAACGTGCTCGATCTCAAGCTGGCGGTGATTCGCGTGGAGAGCAATCCGCAACTGGTGCAAATCGTGCCGCCCAACGAAGTGGTCGTATTGATCAGCTTTGAGCTGACCGTGGGCGACGTGCGCGGCATGATGAATCTTTGCGTGCCGTTCAATTCGATCGAGCGCATTGGCAACAAGCTCTCGTCCAATAGCTGGGTGGCTTACGGCCGCCGGCAGGCCACGCCCGAAAGCATTCAGCAAATCAGCCGCAACCTGCAGGGTTCGCTGGTGGAGTTGAGCGTCGAACTGGCCGACGCGCACATTTCCACCAAGGAGCTTTTGGGGCTGCGCGTGGGCGACATTATCACCACGGAAAAAGACGTTCGCGCGCCGTTGCTGGTGAATGTCGCGGGCGTCGCCAAGTTTCACGCTCGTCCGGGCGCCTATAAAGCCCGCAAGGCGATCTGCGTCGAAAGCTCAGTACCCTCCGCCGGCTGATGCCAACCGCTTCTACCCGGAATGGAACCGTGGACAAAGCGGATTGCGAACCTTTCGTTTGTGTCGGTGTCTTCCCCTCTAACGACCGCGCCATCGGCGCGCCTCGGTACCGTTTCGATCATCACCGCTTTAAGTAAAACCATGCTCTCGACATCACGCGCATTACCGCGGCAAACCGCGCCAGCCTTGCCCTCGGCTTTGAGCTAAGCGCGATTCGTTGCCAAATACGGTAGCGTTGTTGCCGCCGTGGAAGCTGCCGGCGCCTACTGGCCGCCTTCCGGCAACCGCGTGTGAACACTCACTTGCTTGAGAAGGGGCGCCTTCTCGAAGCCGAAGCCGCGATGGCCGCGTACTGCGGTCGGCTGGCGGCGCGGTGCGGCTTGGAACTGACAAACAGGGGAACCCCGCGACCAATCGGCGGCCACTTCTGGTATGATGACGGGGCATGCGAGTGGCCTGCCGCCGCGCGAACCGCCTGGACCGAAACATGTTCACCGTCAACCAGCGAACTTACAACCCGCCGCCCCACCAAACTATTGTCGTGATCTGCCTGGATGGATCGGCGGATGAGTATTTTGATGTCGCCTTGGCCGCGGGTCGCATGCCCAATCTGGCCCAAATCAGCGTGCGGGGCTGGCGTGGTTTCGCGCGGGCGGCCATGCCCACCTTCACCAACGTCAACAACAGCAGCATCGTCACCGGTGTGTCGCCGGCGTCGCACGGCATTTGCGGCAACTTCTTTTACGATGCCGCGACGGGTCAGGAAGTGATGATGAATTCGGCGTCGTTTCTGCGCGTCGAGACGATTTTCGCCCACGCGCAGCGCGCCGGCCGCAAGGTGGCCGTAGTCACGGCCAAGGAAAAACTTCGCGATATATTCTCCAGCGGGCTGATCGCGGCGGGCGGCATCGCTTTCTCCGCGGAGAAAGCCGGCGCCGCCCTTGGGCAAACGCATGGCATCGCCGAGGTCGAAGCGCTCGTCGGCCCCACGCCCGCCATCTACAGTGCCGAGGCCAGCCTCTACGTGCTCCGCGCCGGGGTCGCGTTGCTCCAGCGCGGACTGGCCGATTTTTTGTACCTGAGCACGACCGATTACATGCAGCATAAGCACTCGCCCCGAGAGCGTGAGTCGATCGAGTTTTATGCCGCCATCGACGCGGAACTCGGGCGCTTGCTCGATTTGGGAGCGGTCATTGGCATCACCGCCGATCATGGCATGAACGCCAAGCAGCGGGCGGATGGTTCGCCCAACGTGATTTACCTGGAAAGCGAATTGGTCGAACGCTTCGGCACGGGCTTTCGTGTTATCTTGCCCATCACCGATCCGTACGTGGCTCACCACGGCGCGTTGGGTTCTTTCGCGCAAATCCACCTGCCGACGGAAATCGACGCCGCCCAAGTCCGCCATTGGCTACTGGCGCGCGAAGGAATCACGGAGTGCCATGAGCGCGCTGTGGCGGCGCGACTGATGGAGCTGCCCGCGGATCGCACGGGCGATCTGGCGGTGGCCGGCGGGCGCGATGTCGTGCTGGGACGCACGCCTGCCTATCACGATCTGACCGCGCTTGCCGGCCCGCTGCGCAGCCACGGCGGGAGGTACGAGGAAATGGTGCCGCTCTTTTTTAGCCATCCGTTGACCGCTGAGTACGCCGCCCGTGCCGATGGCGACGTGCGCAATTTCGATGTTTTTGAGTTCACGTGCAACGGCACGTAGGTAGAACGCCCTGGCGCGGCCGTTGGCCGCAGCTAAGTTGCAGTTCACCTGCGATGAATCCAGGGACGATGCAATATCCATCACCAACAGCAAGATAATTACCACTTATAGGTGGTGGGGGGGG
>DASVGM010000193.1:0-2928 GCA_036379555.1 Pirellulales bacterium
CGGCCAGCGCGGCACGAAGCTGGAAGTGACCATTCAAGGCAATTCGCTCGCCAACCCCCGCGAGATTGTGTTCTTTCGGCCCGGCATTCGCGCGGTCGACTTTCAACCGGCAAAAAGCATTCCGCGCGTCAACATCGCTCACGGCAGCGCGCTCACTGAGGAAATGTGTTGCACGTTCGAGATCTCGCCCAATTGCCCGCTTGGAGAGCATCCGTTTCGGCTGCTGACCGCCACCGAGCTAACCTGCATCGGCACCTTTCATGTTTCGCCGTTTCCGGTGGTCGATGAAGAAGAGGCCGGCTACGATCCTGTCAACGACACGCGCGAGACCGCCCAGCCGGTGAATGCCGATGTCACGGTGCGCGGAACAATCAGCGGCGGCACTCACGGCGACCGCGATCTTTATCGCGTCGACATCAAAGCGGGCGAGCGCTTGTCCGTTGAAGTGCTGGCGGCGCGCATCGCCGATCAACACTACGGCCAGTCGGAGTTCGATTTGGCGGCGCGCATCCTCGACGCGCAAGGCCGCGTGGTCGCCGCCAACGACGACAATTCGTTGCGGCTGCAAGATCCCGTGATCTCGTACAAAGCGCCGCACGACGGACCTTACTACGTTGAAGTGAGTCGATCCATTTTTGATCCGCATCCAGTCGTATACTGCGCCCACATCGGCAAATACGCGCGGCCGCTGGCGGCCTATCCTCCCGGCGGCCAAGCGGGGGTGAGGCACACCATCGCTTTCCTCGGCGACGCGCTGGGAGCCTACCAGCGGACGGGCGTACTGCCGTCGGCCACCGGCGACTTCTTTTATTTCGGCGGCGGCAAGCACGCCGCGCCGTCGCCCACGCCCTTGCGGCTGAGAATCAGCCCTTATGCGAACGTGCTCGAAGATCAATCTGCGGCCGAAACGCGCGTGCCCCAATTGCCCGTCGCGCTCAACGGCATCATCGACGATCGAAGCGACATCGACCTTTGGCGTTTTTCGGCGAAGAAAGGCGAGCGCTGGCATGTTCGCATTTTCGCCGCGGCGCTCGGCTCGCCCATCGACGCGATGGTTCGCCTGCTGCCCATCGGCGAGGACGGGCGGCCGGGTGAAGCCGAGCTGAGCGTGGACGATTCTCCGCTGCCCCACCACGACATTTTTGGCCACGCCTTTCAGTCCGGCGGCGGTCTGCCGGAAGCGATCGACCCGTCGTTCATCTGGGAGCCTAAGCGCGACGGCGATTACGCTCTGGAAATCCGCGACACCAGCGGCGCCGGCGGCCCATTGGGTGTCTATCGCGTGGAGATCGAGCCGCCGCGTACCGTCGTGCAAACGCTCTTGGCCAGCGCCACGTTTGATTGGACGGAATCGACGCGCGTTACGGGCCTGGCAGTTCCTCGCGGCAACCGCTGGACAATCGATTTGACCATGCCCCAGGGCCAGTGGAACGCTCTGACCGGTGAGTTCGACCTGATCGCCAAGGGCTTGCCCGCCGGCGTGCGTCTGGTAACACCACGAGTCAAGGCGGGCGCCACGCGCTGGCCGATTCAGCTTGTCGCCGACGCCGCGGCGGCGCCGGCCGGCGCGGTCTGTACGTTGGAGGCCCGTCCGACGGATGCCGCGATCGCCGTCGAAACCCGTTGCCAGCAAAACGTGCCTTTTCTCAATCATCCTGGCGGCTCCGCGCTGGGCATGGTGCGAACCGATCGCTACGTGGTCGGCGTCACCGACCCGGCGCCGTTTTCGCTCGACATTCAGCAGCCGGCCATCGCGTTGGTGCGCGGCGGCGAGCTGACCATGCCTGTGAGAATCACGCGACACGCCGGTTTTAATGGAGCGGTTGAGATTCGCTGCGGAGGGCTGGACCGCTCCATCTCAACGCCGCCGCCGATGGTCGTGCCGCCGGAACAAAATGAGGCCGTGCTCGAACTGGGGGCCGACGCCAACGCCCCGCTGGAAACAATGCCTTTCTACGTAATTGGCGGTACGGTGCGCGACGACCTCGATAGTTTTCTCGGCACGGGCCACGTTTGGGTTTCGTCCGAAATTGTCGCCTTGAACATCGCTCAGCCGTACCTTGAGCTGGCCGCTCAGCCTGAAAGCATTCGCCGCGGCGAGCGAAAACCGTTTACTTGGACCGTGCGCCATCACACGCCGTTCGAGGGCGAGGCGCATGTGACGCTGCTTGGTCTTCCCAAGGGCGTGGGCGTCGTTGGTCTGGCGCCCGTGTTGACTCGAGATTCGACGAGCGTATCGTTTGATTTAGCCGCCACCGACGAAGCGCTGCTGGGCCAGGTCAACGGCCTGACGTGTCTGGTGAGCGTGCCGGTCGGCGAGCAACAAATTGTGCAACGTACCGGCCGCGGCGCCTTACGAATTGATCCGGCAAAGGAGACGAAATGAATGCCTCGCAGCCTATTTTAATGCTCTTTCAAAACGCCGATGCAAAGGCAACCTTCAGACGTTCCATCGCGACCCGCGGGCGGTAAACGATAAACCAACCGAACAGAGAAAAGATGGCCTACAACTTCGTTACCTGGGGCAAACCTCCACGCCTCGCGTTCGCCGCGTTGCTCCTCGCGCTTTTCCAATCTTCGATTGCCACGGCCGGCAGGATGACGAAGAATATCGAGACCGTGCGGCCGCGCATCGGACAGCGCGGCACCAAGGTGCAGGTCGTCATTGGCGGCATTTCGCTCGCGGAACCGCGAGAAATTGTTTTTTTTCGGCCGGGCATTTGCGCCACCGACATTCAGCCGTCAACGAGCGTTCCCCAAATCCATTTCTCTCACGGCGGCACGATCGTCGAGGAGGTGCGCGCGACGTTCGAGATCGCGGCCGACTGTCCGTTGGGAGAACACCCGTTTCGCCTGCTGACCGCCACCGAGTTGACCTGCATCGGCACGTTTCATGTTTCGCCGTTTCCGGTGGTCGATGAAGAAGAG
>DASVGM010000194.1:0-3881 GCA_036379555.1 Pirellulales bacterium
GCGGCCTGCCTGGCCGCCGGCTGGCAAATCGAGGCGGCCTGCCGCTTGGCGGTGTTGGCCGCGGGCATCGCCGTGAGCAAGCCCGGCACATACGTGGTTCAGGCCGCCGAGTTGGAGAGCGTGCATCGCGGCACCTCGCCCAAGGTGGTCGATTGGCCGGGAGCGCGAAAACTCATCGAACACGCCCAGCGGCACGGCAAGAAGGTGGTTTTCACCAACGGCTGTTTTGACATTTTGCACGCCGGGCACCTCTCTTGCTTGGAACGATCGCGGCAGCTTGGCGACATGCTGGTGGTGGGGCTGAATTCCGACGCCTCGGTTCGCGCGCTCAAGGGGCCGTCTCGGCCGGTGCTTTCGCACGACCATCGAGCGTCGCTCTTGGCGGGCTTGGCCTGTGTCGACGTGGTGGTGGTTTTTGACGAGGAGCGTCCTGAAGCGTTGATTCGGCACCTTGCGCCTGACATTCTGGTGAAAGGGAGCGATTACTCGCCCGAGCAGATTGCCGGGGCCGACTTTGTGACCAGCCGCGGCGGCAAGGTCGTCACCTTGCCGCTGGTGCCGGGACTGAGCACCAGCAACATTTTGGCGGCGCAGCGGGGAGAAAAATAGGCCGCCATATACCACTTTTGGGTATAAAAACGACACGTTGTCCGTTTTGTACCCAAAAGGGTTATATTGCTTGCTGGCCGAACGACGGGAACCGCCGCCTCAATCTCCTCTGCGATGACTTTCGCCGGCACATCCTTGTTGCTTTCGTGTGTGCGCTTGGGGGGCGCCGCGCGCCGGTGTTTTTCGGCGGCAGAAGTTGCTCCGCAGAATGCCGCGCAGTAGACTGAAATTCGTTCGATCGCGTCGAAAGAGCTTGTTTCAACAAAAAGTCGTGCAAAGACCGATGGCGTCCATCATCTTAGGGCCGGGAGAGCAATTTGAGCATCAGCACGCCAATGAAAGCGAAACGATTTTACGACGCGGCAGAGTGCGGATTTCCATCGGCGCGCAAAAGGAGAAGGAAATGCAGGTCAACCAGCCGGTGAAGGTTCCGGCCAGCACTCCGCATCAATTGCGCAACGAAGGAGATGACTACGCCATTATTGATTGCCACCATGACCCACGCAGACGCCCATAGTACGAATGCGCGCGGGAACGCCGGTTCACCCGGCCCACCTCGAAAGGTAATCGAGCTGCGCTCTTGGGGAACCTTGTTGTGGGCTTTGGTATTGTTCGCCTCGCTCTTCGCCGCTCAGGCGTTTTTGGCGGATTATCTCATTCGCGCGGACGTGGCGGTCGAGCGGCGCTGGTTGCCGGTACGCTATGCGTGGCTCGATTCGCGCGCGGCCATGACGGCGTTGATTGGCACACTTGGCCTGGCGATCGCCCGGCATAACCTGGCGCTGGGCTTGCGCCCCTATCTTTCCTATTTCAATCGCCAACCTCGGCGTGAAGACGACGTGCCTCGATATGCGGTGCTTTTGCGCAATGAAGGTACGGGGCCGGCGGTGATCGAGCAAATGCGATACGCCCTGAAGTTCGCGGGAGACAACTTTGAATCGCTCGTCGAGCATGAGTTCGCCGTGGCCCGAATCAACGAGCGCTGTGGGATGGTTGAGGGCGTTGAGTATAAGCTCGATCGGTTCAGCCGCGGGGCTACCTTGGGTAAAGATAAAGAGCGTGCCGTGTTCGAGCTAAACAATGACGCAATCGAACGATTCACCGTGCTGCTGAGGTTAGAGATCAAGGTGCGCTATAAAGGCATGCTTGGCGATCTTTACGAGAAGACCGTGGATTGCTTGCGTCCCGACGACTACCGGCGTCCTCGGCCGCTGCCGCCCGCGAGCTGACGCCGCCATCCGTGGAAAACCTTCGTAACCAGCGTCACGAGAAATTCGATGAAGAACCACGGATCACGCGGATGGGCACGGATGTCATGGACGGCGGCCAACGGTTCATGTATTCTCTTGCTTTTATCGCACGATTTCAGTCATGTGAAAAAATGGCAGCGTTAGCCCACGGAGCCGCTGGCGGTCTTTTTCACCGCCTACGGTCCATCCGACTTGCCAGGCGCCAGCATCGATCCGCTCGGCTTTGAGCGTGGTTATCTGTTTTTGGCCGACAAGATGCTGCCCGGCTTAATCAACGTGGCTCGCCAGCCGCGCTGTTTTATCGGTGTTGTGCGCGGGCGTCATGCTCGGCGATGCGGATCGATATGCTCCACCGCGTTTGCAATACGAGCGGCGGCTCCGGACGTTGCTTCGCTTTGAACGCCTCTGGGCCCTGGCAAACGTGTTGGCCAGCGAAGCGTCGCAGGACGGGCAACTTCCCATCGGCGGAATTTGCGGGGTTACCTACGCGGAAAGAGCGGCCCGGCCGCTGTTGAAAAAGAAGGCGACCCGCGCGGATTGTGATTTCCGCCTCCTGTCGCGGCAGGTTCGTTACGGTGTCGTGGGCATCTATGGAGCCGTTGCCGAGTGGGCGTAGGGTGGGCATTGCCCACCCTACGGATGCACGGCGCGGCGACGTAGAGCACGACGCTTTCAGGCAGCCTGTGGCGGAGCGCCGCCGAGAGCA
The DNA here is from genome assembly GCA_036379555.1 of Pirellulales bacterium. Taxonomy (GTDB): domain Bacteria; phylum Planctomycetota; class Planctomycetia; order Pirellulales; family JAICIG01; genus DASSFG01. The sequence goes on from DASVGM010000194.1 coordinate 2,566, forward strand.
AGACGTTCGTGTTGATACAACTCGTTCCTCCGCCGGAAATGAGTGCTGGGCCGGCCAAAGTATACCAGGTACTTGGCAGGCGCCACAGTTCGGGATTTACCGACACCGCCGCGCGGCATAATGAACATCAGCCATGACATCTCAGCCGACAAGTTGATTCTCGCGGCGTCGTCCTGGTATGCTATGGTAATGACCTCGGAACACTTTGACGGATTGTTGGACGCCTTGCTGGACCGTTCCCCATTTCAGCCTTTTACCGTTGAACTGACCGGCGGGCATCAGTTTGAGGTCGATCACCCGCGCGCCATGGTCGTGCGGGACGGTGTGGCGGTGTTTCTGCGGCCGCGCGGCGTGCCCGTTTGGTTCGATCACGAAAGCGTCACGCAAATCACGGGTGACATCATCAACGCGCCGCACGACGAGCAATAATCCGCCCCATTCGCCCGCTACGATAATCCTGAATCGCCTGGCGGATTTCGTCTTCGGTGTTCATGACGAACGGGCCAGAACTCACAACCGGCTCGTCAATCGGTTCGCCCGCCAAAAGCAATACGGTGGCGTCCTCCTCCGCCGCGATGTTGACGCGCTCACCGGCGCGATCGAACACCGCCAGCTCGGCCTCGCCCGCCTGCTCGGCGCCATTTATTAGCGCTTTTCCTTTGAGCACCAGGACGAGCGCGGTGTGGCCGTCGCGCAAGGCAAGCTCGGCGTGGCCGCCGGCCGGCAGCCGTAGGTCAAGCAGGGTGACAGGTGTGAAGGTTTTGGCCGGGCCGGTCGCCGCGGCGAATTCGCCGGCGATGACGCGCGCCAAGCCGCCGCCGGCGAGCGGCACGACGGGAATTTGAGCGTTCAGAATCTCCTGGTAGCGCGGCGGCGACATTTTGTGCTTGGCCGGCAGGTTGACCCAGAGTTGCACCATTTCCAGCACGCCGCCGCGCCGCGTGAAGGCCTGCTCATGCCACTCCTCGTGAACCACGCCGGACGCGGCGGTCATCCACTGCACGTCGCCGGGGCCGATCTTGCCGTGATTGCCGGCCGAGTCGCGGTGCTCCAGTTCGCCCTGGTATACGATCGTCACGGTTTCAAAACCGCGATGCGGATGTTCTCCCACGCCCCGCGGCTCGTCCGACGGCGGAAATTCAGCCGGCCCGGCGTAGTCGAGCATTAGGAATGGGCTGATCGCCCGGCCAAGCGTTTGAAACGAAAAGATCGTGCGCACCGGAAAGCCGTTGCCGACCCAATGCGCGTCGGCGTCGCGGTGAATGTCAATGAGCTGTTTCATGCTTTGCTCCAGGCCGCGTTGTAGAACTTGACCA
>DASVGM010000195.1:0-9642 GCA_036379555.1 Pirellulales bacterium
GGAGGAGGGCGCCGCCGTAAGCCGTCGTTTCTAGCGGTCAATCACCGCTCCACCGGCGTGAAGCCGGCGGTGGCGGAATGGAACAAATCGCACGCCAATCAGTTGATGATGTCCTTTATAAAAGACGATCGTTTTGCGCGGGCCAGGAGGCCCATCCTCCGGTCGTGTCTGATTTTCTGCTTTACATATAAGCTGGCATTGATATGATGGGAATCGGCTACGAGGGGCAGCCCACCAAACGCCTTCCCGCCGAGAACAACCTGCTATGCTGCGCCGCGCGACGCCCAACGGGCAGCACTTGTCCGGTCACGCCTTACGAAACGAAAATCTCCGACGCCGCTCCTTGGCGCGTAGCGCCGATGCCCCGCCCTTGGCGCGGGCCGTTGTCGAAATTCGCGCCAGCTCCCTCGGCATGACGCGGCTCGAACTGGCCCGCCGCTCAGGCATCGGCCGCGGCACGCTGCGCGATATGGAACTGGGCGTTCACCGCCCCACTCGGCAAACCCTGCAGCGGTTCATCGAGTTCTGCACCCCCCACGGCGTGCCCGAAGAAAAAATCGCGCAGCTTTTGAATCTCTACGCCGGGCCGTGCGAATCGCTCGAGCACCTGATCGCCCGGCTTGAACTAAGGGCCGGTTCGGCGCGAGAACTGGCCCGCCGGGCGGGCATCAGCGCCAGCACGCTCTGGGAATATCGCCGCGGCAACTTTCCCCTTTCCTGGGCGTTGTTGGTCAAGCTCTGCCAGGCGGTGGGCCACAACGCCGATGCCGTCGAGCCGCTCTGGCATGCCTGTCAGCGGCGGCGGTTGGTCGAACGCGGCTACCCGGAAGCCCTCGCCGAGTTCAGCGTCTGGTGCGATCGCGGCGGCATTGCCCAGAGCCGCTTAACCGCGCTAGGTGTGAGCAGCGCCGCTTTGCGCCGCTTGCGTTATCTTGAGCTTCCTCCCTGGACGGCAGTGGCCGCGGCGGCGCGAAAGCTCTGTCGCGATGATGACGAGTTGAAACGCTTAAAAGAGTGGTGGGGCCGCGATGCGGCGGCGCAACGCACTCCGCAAAAAGACGAGTTCGGCCCAGAGTTGCGGCGGCTGCGATTGCGGCAAGGGCTGCGCCGGCGCGAATTGGCCGATCTGTTCGGCATCGGCGGCAAAAAGCCCGCCCGCATCATTAAGTATATTGAGGAAGACGGCTATTACTCTGTGCGCGCCTTTCCCGCCGGGCTGGCGGCCGTCTTGGCCGACGAGGCCGACGGCGGCGGCTTGCTCGAACTATGGCGCCGGCGGCGGGCGCAATTCGTGCGCCGCCGCCGCCCGGAAACGCGCGGCGAACTGCGCTTGCTGCGCGAGATGTACGGCCTGACGCTCGACGACATGCCTGAAGTGCTCGGCTACAACAGCCTCGAATACCAGCGTATCGAACGCGGCGTCGAGCCGCTCACCGAAATCGCCTGCCAGCGCATCCTTGATGCCTTTGCCCGTGCCGGGCGGCAACGAGTGGCGTCGCTGTTGGAGCGGCGCAAAGCCGGCTTGCGCGACGGCGCGGCGTGGCGATCGCCCGCTTCGGCGGCCGACATGATTTCGCTCTTGGCTCACCGCGAGGGCGGGCTGGCGCCGTTGTCCAGGCGGCTGAAGAAGGCCGGTTGCAAGGGCGTTTCGGTGCCGCGGTTGCGGGCCATCGCGCGTGGCGGCGACTTACCGGCCTGGTGCTGGCTGCGCGAGGTCGCCCGCTCGCTGAAAGTGAGCGATCTTGCTATCATGCAAGAAGATTGGCAGGCGCGTTATCGTACTCGGCTGGCGGCGTTCAAACTCTCTCCGTTGGGTGTGGAGGTGCGGATGCTGGTGGCGGAATCGGCCAACAGCGTGCGCGAGTTCAGCCGGCGTTTGCCTTTCAACTATTCGGTTTTAGTTCGCGATCTGGCGCGCATCGACCGCGGCCTGCCGATCGCCTGGTTTCACGTGGAGCGGCTCTTGTCGGCGGCGGGTTTGGGCACGAATCACGACCGTTGGCAGGAAGTCAGGATGATATGGTGTACGCAACACGAGCTGATCTAACTCATGGGTCGTTCCGCCGTGGGAGATGAAGCGCGCGAGCGGGCAGCCGTTCAGCAAACAGCCACGTACCGCGGCGCCGAACTCAACAGTTGGGCCGTCATCTACAGCTTGTTGGGCTGGCTGAGCCTGGCCGTGGCCATAATCGGCGGCGCCGGCGAAGCGCGTTATTTCCTGGCCGCCGGCCTCATCCTGTTGCCGTTGTCGGTGGGCTTTTGGTTTCGCTGGACTTGGTCGCGTTGGGCCGGCTTTCTCTTCTTCGCCGCCGTGGCCGCCTGGGCGGTCTGGCACCTGATGCAGCAACGGGTGATCTTGCTGCCCGTTGCCTTGCTTTTGACCAGCGTGGAAACGCTCTGGTGCCTTTGGCGCTGGCGCTCTTGATGCTCGCCGGCCGGGGGACTGACGGCCGCGGACGCGTAGAGCGACAAGCCCCAAGCTGGCAGGGGTCGAAGATGTCGCAGTGGCGTGCCCTTAGCCAGCCAAACTTCTTCACCGTCCGCACAAGGACGCTACAAATAATTCAGCAAGGTCAGTTTGCTGATCAGCGCGGTCACCTGCAATGATGCTTGAAAGGCGGTTTGCGTGGCCACGAGGTCGGAAATGGTCTGCGCCATGTTCACGTCCTTGACGTTGGAAAGCGCGCCTTGCAGTTGCGTCGCCTCCGTTTGCACCTGGCTTTGCAAGGATGAAACTGCCTGCTCGTTGGCGCCAAGTTGCGCCCGTGTGAAGGACAGGTTCGTTTGCGCGTCGGTGAGCAGTCCCATCGCGCGTTGGATGCCGGGCACGTCGTTGTTTTGCAGCGCCGTTTGCAGCCGCGAAAGCGCCGTGAAAATACCGCTCACCTCCTGCGGATTGGTGTCGCTGCCGCTGAGCGTGTCGGCCGTGCCGCCGGCCAGCGTGCCAGTGGCGGTGGTGTCGATCACGCCGCTGCCGTTGTTGGCGGCGCCGCCATCGGTCGGCGCCAATGAAGCGGTGAACAGCTTGCCCGCCACCGGGTCGTTTTGCAACACGTTGATGATGGTGTTGGCGGTGGTCGTAGCGCCGACGTCGAAGGTGAGCGTATGCGCCGCGCTATCGTAACTGACGCTTTCCGAACCGGGCGCCGCGCCCGTGTTGACAAAGCTCACGGTTACGCCGTTGAGCGCGGTGCCGGATCCCTTGGCCTGAAAGATCAGATCGTTGTTCGCTCCGGCCCCGACAACGGTGGCGGTTGCCAGGGCGCCGCTCACCGCGGGGCCGCTGGTGCTCGATCCGACCGGGATCAGCCCTAAATCTTGAGCGGCCGTGCTTGAGTTGGCAGCGGTCACGGATAACGTCGCCGCGGTCGAAGGATCGTTGTCGACCAACTCAATGCCATTGCCCGTGGTATTGAGTTGCGCCACGACGGGGATGCCACTGCCTGTGTTCGTGGCGTTGGTATTGATGAGATTCAACACGTCGCCAATGGTTTTGGCCGACGAAATATCGACGGTGAAGCTCACGCCGTCTTTGCGTTGGATGGTAATGTCGCCGCCGGCGGCATGATGCACTCCTTGGCCATAGTTCAGACTGCTTAACGGCGTGCCGGCGCTGAAGGTGCGAATGCCAAGTTGCGTGGCGGTCTGCCCGCCGTTTTCGCCGATGGAGAAATCGCTGCCGCTCAGCCGCGATTGCACGTTGATGCCGGTTCCCGCGGCGTTGATCTGCGCCAACACGGAGGCGCCGGCATTGTTGATGGAGTTGAGCAGATCCTGAATCGTCTTGTCGCCGCTGAAACTGATGTTGTAGGTTTTGCCGCCGTTGACGATTTGAATGCCCGTGGGGTCGAAATTGGCGCCGCCGCCGCCGGCCAAAGTGGCGGTCGCCGCCGTGTCGGCCAGCGAATCGGTGACGGCGCCGCTGCCGTCGTTGCCCGGATCGGTGAGATCGAGCGCGGCGGTGAACGCTCCGGTCTTGTTGATGGCCTGCACCACGTCGTTGGCGGTGCTGACGCCGCTTTGAATGTGAACGGCCAGCGTGTTGGCGTCGGTTCCGGTCAAAAAGGTATTGCCCACGCTGTTATGAATATCGACCGGCGAGATGAAACCGCCGGAGGTGTTGGGTTCGCTCGAAGCGTCGCGCGCGGCGGTAAAGACTCCGGTGCCATTGATGGCGGTGATGAGCGCGTTGGTGGAGGTCTGACCGGCGCCATCGACGGTCAAAGTCAAGGTTTTGGTCGCCGCGTTGAATGATGCCGAGGCATTGTCGCCCATGGCGCCGCCATTGACGATATTGACGGACACGTTGTTGTAGGCGGCGCCCGGCGCCGTGGCGGTGAGAATCAAATCGTTGTCCGGGCCGGTCAATCGCAGCGAGGCGACGGCGGGCGTGGGCGTGGCGCTGTAGGTGGCGAATTCGTTGCCGGCGGTGACGCCCGGCGCGGCTTGATACCAGGCGTCGTTGACGTAGACCACGTGCGCGCCGTTATATTGCGTGCCGTTGCTGTTGGCTTGGACCTGAACATTGTTGTTGCTGCCGGTCGCGGCGACGGTCCCTTGCGCCGGCGTTCCTAAAATGTCGGACAATGGAGTCGTCAGTCCGATTTTGGGGTTGAGCGCGCCGCCGACCAAAGGCCCCGGGCTGCCGAACAAGGTGCCGGCGATTCCCAGACCGGCGGCGGTGGTGCCGTTGCCCACGTCGGCGACCGAAAGGGCGCCGCCTCCGGCCGGATCCAAGGAAAGAGCCAGCCTAGTATTCGTAATCTGCACGGTCACCGAACGGGTCGGCGGCGGGTTGGCCTCGATCATTTTCACCACGTCGCCCACCGTGGCGGCTGAGCTGAGATCGACGGTGCTGGTGTGAGTACCGTCGCTGATGACAATGCGCCCAGGCGCGACGCCTTGGCCGCCGTTGAGATCGGCCAGCGGCGTGTTGGCTGTGACGGTCGGCGTCAAAGTCGCGCTGCCTTGCACGGAGTCGGAAAAGCCGCCGAAAGCGGCGTCGCCAGTGACGTTGGTGGCGAACAAGTTGCCGGTGTCGGCATAGCTCAAGAGGTTGGCGTTGTTGCCCATATATTGAACGCCCGCCGCGCCGCTGACAAACGGCTGTGTGTTGGTCATTGAACCGGCGAAGAGATAACGACCGTTGAAGACGGTGTTTCCCAGGCTGACGATCTGGCTCATCGTATCTTGCACCTGGGCGGCGGCGGCCTGGCGCGAGGCGGCGGTCGCCGTGGCGCCCACGGCGCCCAGGGCGACTCCCTGAATGTTGGTCACGAGCGTATTGACCTGGCTCAGGGCGGTGTCGGAGGCGTTGAGGTACGAGGCGTTGGCGCTCAGGTTGCTGGCATACTGCGTGTTTTGAGCGATCATGCTCTGCAATCCCACCGCCGATAACGCGGCGGAAGGGTTGTCGCTTGGCAGAGTGAACTGGCTGCCCGAACTGATCTGCGTTTGCAGCTTGTTCAAAGTCTGTTGCTGCTGCTGCATTTGTTGCAGCAACTGCTGCCGCGAAAACGTGTCGCTCACGCGGCTGGATGGGACCGGTATGATGTTCATAATTGCATTAAGGTATCGAGCAATTGGCTGATCACGGAGATCAGCTTGGCCGAGGCCTGAAAACTTTGTTGCAAGGAGATCATGTTGGTGGCTTCCTCGTCGATGCTCACGCCGCTGACGGCCGTTTGTTGCGATTGCAGAGTCTGCTGAAAGGTCGTGTTGCCCGTGGCCACCGACTGGGCCACCGCCGATTGTTGGGTCACGTCGCCGACGATCTGCTGGTTCAGTTGCCCCACCGTCAAACCGTTTTGCGACGCCAGCGGCTGATTGATGAAGTTGGCCAAAGTCACGGCGTTGGACGTGTCGGCGCCGATGCCGGCCGTGCTGGCCGCGAAGGTGCCGGGCGACGTCGACAGCACCGAATTCACTCCCAAGTTCGTCGCGGTCGAACCGGTGAAAAACGTGTTCAGCCCCAGGGCGGCCAGCGCGCCGCTGGTGTCGTTGGCGAACGAGAACTGCAAGCCGGGCGTGGTCGATTGAATGGTCAGACTGCCGCTCGGCGATACGGAGGCGCTGAGGCCGTTGATGGCGTTGATCTGGGAGGCGATGGAGTTCAAGGAGGTTTCGTTCTTATCCAGGCCGTTCAAGTTGACGGCGATGGTGGTCGTGTTGCTGACGCCGCTCTGTTGATTGAGCGTTTGGATTTGAAAAGAGCCGTTGACCGGCGTGAACGCGAGACCGGCCGCGTCGAGCGGCGCCGTGGCCGACGACACCGGGTAGGTGCTGGTCAACGAGGTGTATCCGCTTAAACCTTGTCCTTGCGAATACGCCTTGTTGAACTCAAAGGCCAGCGTACCGGCGAAACCATTGAGTTGATTCAGGTAGCCGCCGAGGATTTTATCACGCGAGGTAATCAGTCCGGCCAACTGGCCGCTTTGGGAGTTGAGCGGCGCGTTCGCGCCGACGATCGAGATGTTGGCGAACGATTGGCCATTGTTCGCTTGGTACGTTGTTTGAACCTGCCGTGCCGTGCCATCAAAGACGAGATAGTCTCCGCCGACAAACACGTTGTCGGCGCCGTCGGACTGTTCTTGCACGGTAATGCCCACCAGGTTTGACAATTGCGTCAGATCCTGGGCGCGCTGATCGCGTAGGCCCACCGCCTGATTCATTTGTGGATTGCCGCCTTCCACGGCGACAATTTGCGTGTTCAAACCGGCGATTTGCGTGAGCAAGGAGTTGATGCTCGACGTCATGTTGACAACCTGATTGTTCAGATCGTTCTGCGCTTGCGACACTCGCGTGGCCATATTGTTGATGCCCTTGGCCAAGGTTTGCCCTTGCAGCACGGCCAGGTTGCGCGCCGAGGCGCTCTGCGGCTGGTTCAACACGTCGCCGATGCTGGAAAAGAAGCTGTTCATGTTGGCATCGACGCTGTCGCTTCCCAGCGCGCCAACGATGTTCTCCAGGTTTTGATACGTTTGGCTTTGGGTGGAACTGTTGGCGGCGTCGCTGTTGGCGTTGCGCAACCGCTCATTCAAAAACTTGTCCACCACCTGCACCACACCCTGCACCTGCACGCCGGTTCCCAGCGAGATACCGCCCATCTGCTGGGTCGGCGCCGGCGCGTAGTTCACCACCTCGCGGCTATAGCCGGGCGTATTGTCATTGGCGATGTTCTGGCCAATGACCTGCAAGCCAATCTGGTTGGCCTGTAAGGCGCCGGAGGCGACTTGGAGGGTGCTGAAGAGGGACATTGTCGGGAGGGATTAGGGTTCGGGGTTCAGATGAGGGATGAGGGATGAGGGATGAGGGATGAGAGATGAGGGATGAGGGATGAGAGATGAGGGAGGAGGGATGAGGGATGAGGGGATGAGGGATGCGAGAGGTTAGACGCTTGGGGTGCGAGGGTCGGATAGGTGGGGGTCATGGCGCCTTTCGACGCTTTGCATGTAGTTGAATGTCTTCCTGCAAAGGGTGAGGTACTCGCTCGTTAATGTTTCACACTCCGTGGCGACGGCCTTGGCCGAGCCCGTTTCCAACAGCAACCGCAAGTGCTCAAGCGTTTCCTCGGCGCTGCCATAAGCGCGCGCCAGGTATCGAACATATTCGGTCTTGTAGCGACGCAGAGCGTGCCCCTCGACAATCTGTGACGAGACGCTTTTGCTCGAACGCCTCGCCTGCGACCCCTCTTCATAAAGCTCATATTTGGGCAGCTTGAGCGTCAGCGCATGCACGCGCACCGCCAACGCATGCGAAAGCCTATACACTTCTAGCTCTTCATGCGGCCTACGATTCTCTTTATTCATCCCTCATCCTTCATCCCTCATCCCTCATCCCTCATCTATTATCTATTATCTATTATCCACGGCCGCTCACGCGGCCTGATCCACCAGCGACCCTCCGAACCGGGCCGACTCAACTTTTCCATAAGTCGGGTTTTTACGGCCCCCGGTGGCAATAATCTCCAGTAACTGAGATAAATGGAGTAAGTTGCGTTGAATAAGTACCCAGTTGGTGAGGCTCTGGTGGTTCAACAGCCGAAACCGCCGGCCGGCTTCTTCCACCTGCTCGACCATCTCCGCTCGGGCCGGTTCGGGCAAAACCCTGGCCAGCGACCGAATACTGTCGCTGGGCAAGCGCCGGCTGGCGGCCAATTCCAACAGTTCGCGTCGCTTTTGTTGACACGTCTGCAAGCGCACGACGATCGCTTCCTCGCGCGGAGCCAATTCGGCCAGGCCGGCGGTGTCGCGGGCGATAATCAGACGGCGCTTGTCGTCGAGCAGCGAAAGCAAATCGCTTTGCGTCGCCGAGAGTTCATGCAGCAAAGCCGTGAGGTCGCGTTCCCAGGGATCGTTTGTCATGCGAAATGGCTTTCAGATTCGTTGCAGTGAAAAAAGCTCAAACATCGGGCCAGAAAAGCTGCCGGCGCTGGCCTTGGCAAGCTGTTCGCCCAGCGTCTGATCGAGTTGTCCTTGAAAAATTTCCTCGGCGCGGCCGCCATGAAAGTATGCCGGCTTACCCACCGTCTTGCGCATCGAGGCCAGCATTTGTCCATAAAACGTTTCGCCGACGAATTGATCAAATGCTTCGCGCACGTCCGGCGCATTCAGTTTCGGTTTCGGCGTCGCCGTGGCCGCTTGCGGAAGCATCGGTGGAGTGGAAATGGCGGTGGTCATCGGGTTCGGGGTTGGGGGCTGGGGGCCGCAGGGTTCAGGGTTCAGGGTTCAGGGTTCAGATGAAGGATGAAGGATGAAGGATGAAGGATGAAGGATGAAGGATGAAGGATGAAGGATGAAGGATGAAGGATGAAGGATGAAGGATGAAGGCGCTAAAGCTGAAAGTAGAAAACAGGCCGCATTCCGCTTGCGTCAATTTGCAATTTGCAATTTGCAATTTGCAATTTGCAATTTGCAATTTGAATTACATCGCTTTTCCGGTCATCCCTCATCTCTCATCTCTCATCTCTCATCTCTCATCTCTCATCTCTCATCTCTCATCTCTCATCTCTCCTCACTCCACAATCAACTGCCCATGCAGCTTTCCATTGTGCTCGATGTCCTTGATGATCTGAATAATGTCGCTGGTCGGCACCTTGACGGCGTTCAAGGCCGCGACGAGCGCTTTAAGCTTGGCGGTTTGCAGTTCGCTGGGATCGACCGCCACGAAGCGTTCGGCGGGCAGGTTATCGCCGGTTTCGACCACGATGTTCTTGTGGGCGACGACAATCGAGCCGATCTCGACGTCGGCCCCGATGACAATGCTGCCCGCTCGTTCGTTAATCACCACGCGCGCGGTGGTCTGCGGCTCGGAGATGGCCAACGCCATCACCTGGGCGACAAAATCGACGGGTTCCTTTCGATAGGCGGGCGGAATCTCGACTTCGACATACACCTGGTTCACCGCCCTGGCGACCGGCTTGGTTTGCATGCTGATGAGCCTGCCCGGCGCGGCGGTGGTCGCCTGTCCCATTTGCGTGGTGCTGTACCAATTGCGGTTGATAAGCTCCGCCACTTCCTGGGCCACTTCAAAGTCGGCGTGGTGTTCGTCGAGCACCAGCGTGATCTTATTGTCTTTGATAAAGGCGTTGATGAAATCTTCTTCCAACCGGCAGCCGCGATGGATGCGGGCCGTGTTCGGCTG
>DASVGM010000196.1:0-6414 GCA_036379555.1 Pirellulales bacterium
TTGTCGACGCCCATGCCAAAGGCGATGGTGGCCACCACGATGCCCGAATTCGATTGCATGAACCAGTCTTGCACGAGAGCGCGCTGGTCGTCTTCCATGCCGGCGTGATAGGCGCGGGCCGCCAGGCCGGCGCGAGCCAGGTGCTGGGCCACCGTCTCGGCTGTGCGCTGCAAGGTGACATAGACGATCGTGGGACCGGACGGCGACTCTCGCAACCGCCGCACGAGCAGGGCGTCGCGATCGGCGGCGGCGATGGGCGTGGTCGTCACCGCCAAGTTGGGCCGATAAAAGCCGGTGCGCACGGCGCAAGCCGGGTCGATGCTAAACTCGCGGCAGATATCGTCGAGCACCTGCGGCGTGGCCGTGGCCGTGAGCGCCAGCACCCGCTGCGCTCGATAATCGCGCGCGAAACGGGCCAGCTTCAGATAATCAGGCCGGAAGCTGTGCCCCCATTCCGAAATGCAGTGCGCCTCGTCGACGGCGAACAGCGTGATTTTGGTCCGGCTCATCGAATCGCGAAAACGCTCGTTGTTGAAGCGTTCGGGGGCCACGTAGAGCAGCCGCAAACTGCCGTCGCGAACGCTCTGCATCACACCGGCGACTTCTTGACCCGAAAGCGTTGAGTCGAGCCGTTCGGCCGACACGCCGCGGCGTTTGAGACCGTCGATTTGATCTTTCATCAACGCGATTAACGGCGAAACGACCAGCGTCAGCCCGGCGAACAGTTGGCCCGGCAGTTGGTAGCAAAGCGATTTGCCGCCGCCGGTGGGAAAGACGGCCGCGGCCGAGCGACCGGCCAGCAAATGTTCGATGACCTCTGCTTGCCCGCGACGAAAACGATCGAACCCGAACTGTTTTTTGAGCAGTTCTTCAGCGGCGGAAAGATTCATAAACGGCTCCCGAGCGACAGTGAAGATATGAACACACTGACGGTTATAGCCGCACGATCGGCAAAAGTCACGCTTTTTTTCAAAGCAATATTTAGAGCGCCTGACGTGCTGGCGGGGTTCCTGGAGGATGGGCCTCCTGGCCCGTCACCATTCACCGCGACGGGCTAGGAAGCCCATCCTCCGGTGATGATCGCTTTTCGTTTTGCGAGACGCTTTTCGCGAATTCTCTACAGACATTTCGGCTTTGCCCGGCTGCGGCACAGAACCGCGAAGAGGCGCTCCGAAAGCTCTGATTTTGCCGTGGCGGCGTATCGTGGGGCGGCTCGCCGAGCCGTCTTTTGCTACCAGACGGGCCGGCGGCCCGCCCCACGGCGAGTTTTCGGATAGCCCCTAATTGCCGGCGGCGTACACGGTGCGACCGCCGTCGATGGCCAGGCTGGTTCCGGTGACAAAGTCGTTCTGGAGCAGAAACAACACGGCCTGAGCGATGTTTTCTGGCCGGCCTTCGCGTTGCGTCAAGGTGGCCAGCACCGACCGCCGCCGCTCGTCGGGCGGCAAATCGGCGGGAAAAAGCGCCGGACCCGGCAAAATGCAGTTCACGCGAATATTGGGGTTTCTCGTGCCCAGTTCCACCGCCAGCGAACGAGTTAAAACGGGTATCGCCCCTTTGCTGGCGAAATACGCCGCGTAGTCTCGATAAGGCCGCGCTTCGGCCCAATCGCCAAGGTTGATGATCGAACCGCCTTCGGGCTGGGCCACCATGACCAGTCCCGCCTCGCGAGCGCACAAAAACGTACCCATGACGTTGACGCGGAAATTGCGCAGCAAATCTTCTTCGCTGACGTCTTCCAAGCGTTTGGCCTGCCAAATCGACGCGCAATTGACAAGCGCGTCGAGGCGGCCGAAACGCTCACGCACGGCGTGAATCAGCCCGCATGCCGCCTCGCCGCCGGCCAGGTCGGCAGGAAACGCGGCCGCTTCCACGCCACGATTTTGCAGGTGCGTTACGGTCTGGTCGGCTTCGGCCGCCGAAGTGTGATAATGCACGGCGAGATGGTATCCGGCTTGGGCCAGCGCGTCGGCGACGTACCACCCCACGCGTTTTTTTCCGCTGCCGGTAACCAAGGCCACGCGCGAAGTTATTGACATAGATCGCTCCTCGTCTGTGACTTTTGCCTCAAGGCTTGTCGATGACGACAATGTTTTTACGAAAATCGACCATCAGCCGGTAATCACGCAACATGCCCGTGCCGATCAGGATGTCATTTTCCTCTGTAAAAGTCGCCTGTGCGCGAACCGTCCGGCTGTCAAACGGAAAGTCGACAAGAAAGACGTCTTCCTCAATTCGTTGGTTTGCCGCCAGGAGAGAACCCACGCGGCCGACGAATCTCGCATTAACATAGGATCTTAATGGCTCCGGAAGCTCAAGATCGCCATTAAAACCTGTGTCGATGATCGCACGCCATGCTTGGTTTCCGATCTGTATGTCGATGGCCGGAATACCTTCTTGAGTAATGTGGCCCGCGATCAATGATTTCACCCTTTCCGGTAATACGTTTCAAAACCCACTCGGACGAAGTATAACGGGCTCTTGTTTCCTTCGGCGTCGCGCTGCGCGATTACGTCCTGAATGGAGTCGCCGAACCAAATGGAACCGCTCCGCGGCTCAATTCCGGCCGTTTTGCCGGCTTTTGCTGAAACGTCGTGGCGTTTGTAATAATCCAGCCAAATCTCCTGCGCGCGCGCAGAATCCGCAGTGGTCCACTCCGCAATACTCACGCTGGTTCTCCAATTATCAACAACGATCAGACAATGATTGTTCCAACCCCCGCACGACATGCCTCTCGCCGTGCGGATCGGTTATATTTTAGCTGTTGCGAGAGCTTGGAGGAAGGCTGCGCCAGCCTGCAATGGCCAGCCGACAAGCCCAATGGTTTTACGCCCTCCGCAAAAAAACGAATGACAGACCTAACATCAAAAGTGGCCGGTTGGCTTGCCGAGGCGCGCAGCGCGGTGGTCTTCACCGGGGCGGGCATCAGCACCGAAAGCGGCATTCCCGATTTTCGTTCGCCCGACGGCGTTTGGAGCCGTTACCGCACCGTGTATTTCCAGGAATTCTTGGAAAGCGCCGACGCGCGGCTGGAGTACTGGCGGCAAAAGGCCGAGGCCCATCGCGATTTCAGCCGCGCCGAGCCTAACGTCGGGCATCGCCTGCTGGCCGAGTGGGAGCAGGCCGGGCGATTGCAAGGCGTCATCACGCAAAATATCGATGGCTTGCACGCACGGGCCGGCAGCCGGCGCATCCTTGAATTGCATGGCACCGCGCTGGCGGTAAGTTGTCTCGCCTGCCAGACGCGTTACGACGCCGGCGAGATGGTGGCCCGTTTTGAGCGGAGCCAGGCTGTGCCTTGCTGCCTTGCCTGTGGCAGCGACTTGATGAAGCACGCCACGATTTCGTTCGGCCAGCAATTGCCGGCGGACGTGCTGCACGAGGCCTTCGCGCTGAGCCGCCAGGCCGACGTCTTTTTGGCGATCGGCTCGTCGCTGGTGGTGGAACCGGCCGCCAGCCTGCCCCGCGCCGCCAAGGAGGCCGGCGCTCGGCTCATCATCATCAACCGCGACGCGACGCCCCTCGACCCACTCGCCGACGCGCTCTTGCGGCAACCCATCGGCGAGGCCCTCGCCGCCATCGACGCTGAGCTGCGCCACCGGACGTAGCGGGCGATCAAAACGCAAATGCGAAGCGTCCGCCAGTGCATGTTGACGCATGCGGCAGCCAGGCGATTCGCGTCGTCGCAATTCCAGTTCCCGGTGAACCAAGACAATCTGACATTTCGTCGCGACAGCCGTTACAATGATCGCTCATTTGGATTAGCATAGGAGCAAACAACGATGCGCCCTTTAAGTAAAATCAGCCCCGATTGGTGGGATTACACCACGCTCGACCGCGAGATTCTCGACGATGCCGCTCGGCTCTCCGCCGACGATCTGCTGAAGCTCTCGCGGCCGGGCTTTGAAGTGCGGTTTTACGATACACTGGAAGACTTCTATCTCGCCGAGGCTTTGGAATACATCACCGCCTGGCGGCAGGCTACGGCAGAGAGGCCGGCCGGCCTTTGCGGGCCAATCGGTCCGACCGAGCAATTGCCGCTGGTGGCGAGGTTGGTGAACGAGCTTGACATCGACCTGCGGCATGCGCATTTCTGGGGCATGGACGAATGGGTGGTCGACGGCCGCGAAGCGCCCGAGTCCTTCCCGCTTAGTTTCGCGCGCGCCGATATGGAGCTATGTTTCAATCGCATTCGGCCCGAGCTGCGCATGCCGCGAGAGAACATCCACTTTCCCAAGGCCGAGGCGGCGGAGTACATCGAAAGTTGGCGGCATGCCCGTTGCGTGACGATGCAAGGCGGGCAAGGCGAGGTGAAGCACTGGGCCTTTAACGACCCGCCCAAGCGCGAGGGAAAATACCGCGACGCTCCGCCGACGCCGGCCGAATATCGCCGCCTGACGACGCGCGTGGTCGAGCTTCACCCGATGACCATCATTCAGAACGCCCGCACCTCGGGCGGCGGCGTGGTGACGAACGTGCCGACGCAAGCCATTTCCGTTGGTCCGATCGAAACCTGGCAGGCGGAAAAGGTTTCCATTTGGCATGCCGGCCAGCACGACAACCCGTTCGGCCAGCGTCTGACCACGCTGATGATTGCCAAGAAGCTGCCTGATTCCGCCGTGCCGATGTCGCTGTTGGCCGATCATCCGAACGTGCAGTTTCATTTTCTGCGTAGTGGCATTGGCAGTTGTGATGCGCAAATGCATTGAAGTTTGTGGTGAATACATTCACGGTTGCCCAAAGGCGAGCCGAAAGAGCAGGGCCGGTTTCAGATCGGGCACCAAGATCCGCTCGGTGCGGCCGAGCGTTTTGAGTATCGCTTCGGCCGCGAGATAGCCGCTGCGGACGGCGCCTTCCATTGTCGAAGGCCAGCCGGTTTTGGTCCAATCACCGGCGAAGGCGAGATTCGGCAGGGAACTTTGCTGCGCGGGCCGCAAACGGTCGATGCCCGGCCGCACGGAAAAAACGGCGTTCTGCTCGGTGACGATTCGCCAGCGGAGCAACTTCGCCTGGTGGACCAGCGGCCAGATTCCCGCCAGCTCGCTGACGATTTCTTCAACGACGGTGGCGCGATCGCGGCCCGCCAACGAGCGCGAGGCGCTGATCACCACTTGATAATAATGTGAATTCGGCGGCGACTCGCCTTCCGCCGCGCCGCGGTTGAAGAGCCATTGACTGAGCCGGCCCACCAGCACCGCGTGGGGCAGTGAAGTAATCTCACGATCGAACCAGAGATGCACGCCGGTGATCGGCGCGGCGTCGATTTCGTCAAGGCGTGCCAATTCCGGCAGGAGGCCCAGCAGTTCGGCGTCAAAGAGGTCGCGCACCCGCCGCCAGGTGACGGCGGCGATGACCGCCGCGGCTTCGCGCCGCGTGCCATCGGCCAATTCGACGCCGTTCACTTGCCGGCCATCGCCAATGATGCGCCGCACGTCCGCGCCCAGATGAAGCTTTACCCCGTGCTCGGTCAGCCAGCTCTGCAAACGTGCGCCGTAAAGCTCATCCAAAGACACTCGCGGCACGTCGATCTGATATGCCGACCGGGCGACAAGGAAGCCATCGACGAACACTTTTCGAGCGTGCGCCAGCGAAGCCCGGTCGAGTTGCTCTCCCAAGGCGCTCACCAGCACCACCGACCAGAACAGTTCGATCGCACGCGGGCTTTGGCCTTGAACGCGCAGCCACTCGCCGATGTTGGTTGTATCGTCGTCCGGCGCGGTTCTGGCCAGGCGCAACAGCGCTCGCCCGATTGCCAGACGCTCGCGGAGGGTGAGGAAACGCAATCGCATGAAGGCCGGCGCCAGGTGCAACGGCGCGGGCAACCAACGACTGGCCGAAAAAGGCACGCGGCGCCCATCCGGCCCGACGAAATGCAGCAGTGGATCGCGGCGCAAAAGGCCGGTGATTGCGGTGCGCCGGCAGAAGTCGGCCAGATTTGTGCAGCACCCCATGCTGACGTGCTGGCAGTGGTCGATCCATTCGCCTCCGGCGGCGTCATAAAAGCTGGCGGCGCGTCCGCCCAGCCGCCGCCGCCCTTCAAGCAATTCGACGCGCAGGCCCTTGCCGGCCAAAGCCACGGCGGCGGCCAAACCCGCCAGCCCGCCACCGACAATGGCCACCCGCTGTCCGGCGCCAGGGTTGTCAGATTCACCAGATCCATCAAGGCGCATGTGGGAGATCGGGTTCGTAGATTGCGCCAAGAGCCAATTCAAAAGCTAAATCGTGGGGCGGGCCGCCGGCCGCTAGCCGACTTCGTGAGAAGTCGAGGTTAGCAGGTTGCGACCAGAATTCTCACGAATTTCTGCAACGCAGTGTGCGCCGCCTCTACCGGGGCCGGTGAATAATCCAGGCTAGCTTTACCAATCCACGGATTATACCACTTCAAAAGCGGATTGTTCCAGCCCCGATTGTTTT
>DASVGM010000197.1:0-2974 GCA_036379555.1 Pirellulales bacterium
GAATGAGCTTCCGCTGTGATTGCGAAAGAGTTGGTCGAGAAACTCCGTTTGGCCCGCCTTGGGCGGCCAGCGGCTGCCTTGTGTCAGGTACAAATCGGGCCAGGCGTCGAGATCGAAATCGAGCACCGCCACGCCGCCGCCCGTGAACTCGAACATCCGGCCGTCGCTGGCGTCGGGGTCACAACCGCGATAATGGGTAAAGTCGACACCGAGTTCCGCCGCCATGTCACGAAAGGCGGGCGAAGATTTCGCCTTCGACGACGCGGCCAGCGATGTGTCCGCCGGCGCCGTTGGATCGGCTTCCTCGCTCGCCGGACGCGGCTCAAGGGGCAGCGGAAAGCCGCTCAAATCGAGCATTTCCGCGGGGTTGTGGGCGGCGAGGGTCGCGCCCAGTTCCGGTTGTAAGAGCGGTTCAAGCCGCGTCAGGCCGGCAGCGATCCACTCGGCATCGGGCGCAGCCCCTTGCGCGACCTGGTGCCAGCCCCACGATTCCCAAAGACGGCCCAGTTCCTCGGTGAGTACGGCCGCGCGCCGCATCAGTTCAGTGTCGCCGCCGCGCGAGCGAAGCATCTCGAACGTCTCCATCAGCTCTTCCAGCCGCCGGGAACGCCGCGTCAACAATTCAATTTCATCCGGCGTGACTGCTTCCGGCAGGTTGGCAAACGACTTCAGCGTTCTCAGCAACTGATAAGTGGCGATCTGGTGGTTGGAATCGCGGCGCACGGCTTCCCAGAACGACCGCGCCGCCGTGGGCAGGTCGCCTCGCTGCCGCGCGAGATAACCCCGCATCAGCCAGAAATCAGGATGATTGGCGGCGTCGGCCGGCGCGGTTGTTTGCCAGTGCGTGAGGGCCTGCCAGTCGCTTTGTTCCCAAAGAACGCGGCCGAGTAGGACATAGGCTTCCACCTGAGACGGTCGATCGGCGCGCACTTGCTCCAGCAGCCGACGCGCGCGAGGACGATCGCCAAGCAACTCCGTTCGGGCCAGGCCGATCAACGGCAAGGGGTTGCCGGGCTCGGCTTCGCGGAAGGCGTCCAACCAGACCTGTTCATGAAAAGCGACATCGTGATTGCCCGCCGCCAGCAGCAGCCCCATCGGCGCGTGCTGCTGTCGCAACGCATGATAGACGTAGGGCAGGGCCTCAAAACGGCGTCCTTCGACGCCCAGCAACCAGGCCAGGCGTTCGTGAGCATAGACCAGGTTTTGATCGAGGTCGATGGCGGCGCGCAAGTCGCGCTCGGCGGCCTCGGCATGCGCCGCATGCAGCAACAAGTCTCCCGCGGCGAGCCGGGCCAGCGCGGCGCGGGGCGCGTCGTCGTTGGGCACGCGGTGATAATACTCCACGGCGGCTTCCAACCGGCCTGCTTTGCCGGCCGCTTCGCCCGCCAGCAACAGCGCCTCGCTGTCATGCGGGTCGTGGTCCAGCACGCGCTGGCAAATCGCTTCCGTTGTCACGTTGTCGCCATTGGCAAGGGCCTGTCGCGCTTCAGCCAGCAACGAGTCAATCGGCACGTGCATCAGTCGCCAGGCGCGCCAAGACGCCAACGCCAACAACGCAATTGCCGCGGACAGGGCCAACCAACCTCGCCGCCGCGAGCGCGCGGCGGCACGGATGGGAGGCTTGGGTGGCTTTGAATCACGTTGTAACTTACGCGTGGCCATGCGTAAGACATCCTACCATCTAGGCAGGACAGATCCGCGGCGCAAAACAAAAAAACCGCGCGTCGCGTTGAGCGCCGCGCGGCTTGAATTGAATCAACCCAACCCACCGGTTACGGCATTTGCCGGCCTTCGCCGCCGTCTTTCGAGCCCATCGCCCCCCACACCCCATAAGGGCTTGGGCCGCCGGTCACTTCGCTCAGAGCGAGATTGCCGGTGTCAACTCCGTCGCTGATAAACTGCACGCTGCCGTCGACCATCACCACGCAGGCGCCGCCCGGATGATAACTGCTGGGTGGATAAACGCCCGAAACCGAGTCGGCGTTGACGTTATTGTCTCCGCTGCAGCTCGGTGCGTTTGGCGGCAGCACCGTGCTAAACCCGGTGCGTTCTGGCTGTCCGTCGGTCCAAAGCACACCGTATTTCGCCTTGGCGCTGGCAGGATTGGTGTAAAACTGGCCGGATACCGCCGTGAGGCAAACTCCGGGGTTGGTGGCGGGATTCGTACTCAGATTGGCAATCACGCCAGCCTGGGCCTGCTTGATCGGCGCCGGAGTCAGATTGCCGTAGCCCGGATCGGTTTTGATGCGCGCCCTTTCTCCCATCGAAACGGTCATGCTGGTGCCGTCGATCACTTCGCTGATGCGCACGCAATGGGAGTACATGAACATACCGCGAGTGCTGCTACTGTCGCGGATGTTGTAGATCGTGTCGCCACGGCAAAAAGCGTAGTTGTTTTGCCCGACCGTGCCGGCCGCGGGCACCGGCACGGGATCGGACGAGCAAATCAGAGCGGGTATCGTGAAATTCCACGCGCCCCAGCCGATCCAGCCTCCCGGCCCCTGAGGGCTATTTGACGTACCCACATCGATCGCCGCCGAGCGGACGTTATCATAGATGGTTTGCTGCTCGATGAACGGCAGCAAAGAGATATAGCCGCTCAAGCGGCTGCAATTGCCTTGATAGGGCTTCCCGGCGGTTTGGCAGAAGCTCGTGCCCCCCTTGCCGTAGACAAAGGCCTTGTTGGCGTCATGGTAGTTTTGCAAGCCGAGGCCCAACTGTTTTAAGTTGTTCACGCACTGCGACCTGCGCGCCGCCTCGCGCGCGGCCTGCACCGCCGGCAACAACAATGCGATCAAGATGCCGATGATCGCAATCACCACTAATAATTCCACCAACGTAAACGCTTGTCGCCTTCTCATAAACGCTTGTTCCAAAAAAGAGGGAGGGAAAGACACGAGATTCACTGACACGAAAAGCCCATTTCGTTTTTAGTGGGCTGATCAATGACAAAGGTTACACAACCGTTAGGTTT
>DASVGM010000198.1:0-4097 GCA_036379555.1 Pirellulales bacterium
TGCGCGGAACGAAGGTTACGGAGCAAGGCGTCGCCGCCCTGGCTCGGTCACTGCCTGGTTGCCGGATCACGCGGTGACGGTCGCTTCCGCATTCCATGTGGCGGCAAACTCCCCAATCGCATCGTGGCCAACGGCGCTACGTCTCGTCGATGGGCGTGGCGCCGGGCGGAGGCGTGCCGCCGCCGGAACGCACAAAGGCGGCGCGCCGCCGCGCGTAGTCTTCCGGCGTTGGTTCATCAACAGTCGTCACACCGCCCTGGGCCGCGTCGTCAAACAGACGCTGCAAATAAGTGCGGCACCAGCCACAGCCCGTCCCGGCGCCGAAGCACTCGCTCAGTTGCCCCGCGCGGCGCGGCTTTTCGACGCGAATGAAACTGAGAACCTTTCGCTTGGTGACATGAAAACAGAGGCAAACTTCGTCGTCGGGCCGCATGTCAGTATTCTATCCGCTCGTACATGGCCACCGCCACCGGCACGAAAATCATCAGCGGAGCCCAGGCGGCCAAGGCCGGGCGAATGAGCGAGATTTGCCCCAAGTATTGGCTGGCCATCATCACGCCCATGAAGGCGCCGGAAACCATGCCGCACAAGCCAATGGCCACGAACACGTTGCGGTTGGTGCCGTGCAACACCATCGGCAGGCCCAAAAACAAAAGTGTCAGGTCCAACAGCGGTTGCACCACGCGGGCGTGAATCGCCACGCGCACGTCGGCGCCAAATTCGCCGTTCAGCCCCAGGCTCGGATTGGATAGGCCGGCCACCAGTTCGGGCGTGGACGAAAACTGCCGCCAGCCTTGCCCGCCGTTGAGTTGCTCGAAACTTACGTTGCTAACGACAAAACATTGATCGGCCTCGAGCCAATCGGGCGCGTCGACCGGCGTGATGATGACCGGCTTGCCGTCCACGCTCAGCGAGTGGCTTTGCAACAACCGATCGGGGCTGACCACGCCCTTGAACAAATAACCGCCCGGCCGCGTTTTGCTCGGCGCCTGGTAATAGGCGTTGGCCGCGGAAAGTTGCTTGCCGTATTTATTGAGCGTTTCGGGCAGAATGAAACTGGCCCCTTCAATGCGCATTTCGTTGGCGTAGGTGACGCGGCCCTGCATGAGCACGTTGGTTTCGTTGTCGTAACGAGGCCGAAACTCCTCGGCGCACTCGCCGCGCAGATTCTTAGGATCGCGATTGAGTTTGTCGGCCAGATGCGGAATCACCAACTCGCGGCCGGCGCTCATGAGCAGGCTGATCGCGATTGAGGCGACGATGATCGGCCGAATCACGCGCACCCGCGAAACACCGGCCGCCGTCAGCGCCGTCAGTTCATTGTGCCGTTGAATCCACGTCACCGTGAACATGCCGGTGATCATGGTCAGCATACTGCTCATACGCTCGAAGAGGAAAATCGAGCGATACGAGTAGAATTCGACGATCAGCCCGTAGACCGTGCCCTCCGATTCGGCATAGTGCAAGAATTCGTCGAGATTGCTGAAGGCGTCGATGACGATGTACAGCCCGTCGAAACTGACGAAGCAGATCAAAAACACCTGCAAGAACTGGCGCAGCAAGTAGCGATCGATAATCCGCATGGCGGCCAGAGTGTAGTGTTTGCCGCCCGGCCGACCTAGCCCGGTTTATGCTTTATTGCCGCCCGCGTGCGGCGTGTATTACGGTGTAAACCATCCTCCCCGCTTTGACGGACATGCCGCGGCCAAGCTTGCGGGATGATTCATTGGCCCGTTGACAGCCCAAGCGCGGCCCCATTAGATTGGAAACGACTGTGAAATCTTGGCTCAAGACCATCTTGGCTGGAGACCTTGCCATGCGAATTGCCCGATTTGGTGTAAAACGGTGTGGGCTGGCGGTGTGGACGGCGTTTCTTTTGATGGCGGCAGTTGATTCTTTTGTGCCGCCGCGCCCCGCGGCCGCCGCCGAGAATCAGGCCAAGCCCGCCGCCCAGGATGAAAAGGCCGATCCCGTCACGCCGGGCGACGTGCTTAGTTTCCGGCAGGCCAAAGTCGCCGCGGAAATGACCGAACTGGAAGAGCGCATGTACCGCCTCTCCGAAGCGCTCAAGGCCCTGGAGCCGGAAAACTCTTCGCGGCTGATGCTGGGGCTGAAGTTCGCGCGGGAAGAGTTGATTTTGCACCAAATGAAAGACGCCCAGCAAATGCTTGGCACGTTGAGCCTGGGCGAAGCGGCCGTCGAGGAGAAGCAACTTCTTTCCAAATTGCAGCGCCTGCATGATTTGCTGCTGGCCACCGATCTCGACTTCCAGGTGCAAATGGAGCGGCTGCGGCAGATTCGCGAGGCCCTGCGCCGGCTCGACAAGGCCATCAAGGAAGAAGCCCGTGAACGGCAAAGCTCGCAATCGACCGCCGACAAACAAAAAGAAGTCGAAGGGCTGCGTAAGAAACTTGCCTCGCTGGCCGAATTGATCGCCAAACAAAAGGGTCAAACCGAAAGCGCCGAGAAGCTCGCCGCTTTGGAAAAAGAACGCGAGGCCGCCGAAAAAGCGTTGCGCCGCGCTGAAGAAGAGCTGAAGCAAGCCAACTTCGCCGCCATGCAACGCGATCAGGCCCAAAACCGTCGGCTTAACGAAGGCATCACCCAGCTTGTGCGCGATCTCGGTGAGTCGGGCGCGGGCGCGCTGCGCGAATTGCTCCGCGCCAGCGGCAGTATGTCGGGCGCGGAGGGGCAACTTGGCAATCAGCAAGCCGGGCCGGCCGGCGAAATGCAGCAGCAGGCTCTCGATTCGTTAAAATACGCCCGGGAACAGCTTGAAGAAGAGGCGGAAAAGCTGCTCGAACAGCTTCGCGCGGAAGTCAAGCGGCGCGTGATGGAAGGGCTTACCTTGATGCTCGAAAAACAAACCGCCGTGCGCGAATCGACCGAGTTGGTTGGCCCGAAAGCGGCCGCCGGCTCACGGCAGGCTCTCACCGCGCTGACTGGCCTGGGCAAATCGCAGGGGCGGATTGTCGAAATGGCGAACGAATTGGTTACGCTGGTCGAAGAAACTGAATTTGGCATCGCGCTGCCGGCGGCCTTGCTGATGGTGCGCGACGCCATGCTTGCGGTACACGATTCTCTGGCCGACGGCGATGGCTCCGCGAAGGTCGTCGCCGCCGAGAAGCAAATCGAGTCCGATCTGCAAGCCCTGCTCGACGCGATGAAGCAATTGCCGGTCTCGAAAATGTCAAACCGCAAGGCGCAGCGCGGCCCACGCGACCGGCAACGAGAGTTGAACCGTATGATCGCCGAGTTGAAGATGATCCGGCTGTTGCAGACGCGCACCAACCAGCGCACGGCCGCGGTCGATGAATCGCGCGCGAAGTTGCAGTCGCTCTCCACGGCCATCAAAGACGAAATCGAAGCGGTGGCCGATCAGCAAGATTTTGTCCGCGAGGCGACCGAACGACTGGCCGAAGAACGCGGCGACGAACTACCGGGAGGAATGTAATGAAAAACGTCCATCTCCACTCGCTGATTCTTTGCTGCGCGGTTGTCGGCGGCATCTCGCGGGCCGCCGCTCAAGAAGAAGCGCCCGACCCAATCGGCGAACTGGCCTTGCAAATGGAAGAAGTGGTCATCGACCTTTCCGGCCTGACCACCGGCGAACCGGTGCGGAAGTCGCAGCAACAGATCGTCGCCAGGCTCGACAAATTGATCGCCGATCTCGAAAAAGAATCGGAGCAACAACGCGGCGGCGGCGGCGCGAACCCCTCGCGACCGATGGCCGACTCCATGATCGCGGGCGGTCCCGGCGGCATTGGCGATTTGCATGCCGCGCGGAAAACCGGCAAGCAATGGGCCGAATTGCCGCCGCATGAGCGCGATCGCATCGTCCAATCGATGACCGAGGGTTTTCCCGCACATTACCAAAAGATTCTGGAGCGTTATTATAAACGTCTCGCGGAGGAGACGCCCGCCGCCGCTGCCGCTGAGGGCGAGCAAACGACTGACGGTGAGAAAAAAGCCGGCCGGCCAAAGACAAACCCAGCGGCCGGCAAACGAACCGGCGCGCCGCGCAAAGACACCCAGCCGAACCGCGTGGCGAAGTAACACTGGCGGCGTGTTTGTTAAAGAGGCCCTCGGCTTGCCCG
>DASVGM010000199.1:0-9652 GCA_036379555.1 Pirellulales bacterium
CCCAGAGAGAAAGATGGCGACCTCACGCCGAGCGCACGCAGGGCACCGGAAGAGCGCTGCGCGACTCGCGCAAAGCGAACACGCGAGGACTCGCCGCCGCAATGAGCCTATACCGCTCACCGAAACCTCCGAGCCGCTTGGCGCACTCGGCCGCCAAGCGAAGGGCCGGTCTCTTCTCTTCGTCCGGGCGGTTCCAACGCCCTCAATGACCAATGGCCGGAACAGGCCAGCCGCCAGCATTGCGGCCCATTCTTGCAAAGGACGGAGGCATGGCAAGCACCCGCATGAGGAATTGTCTAAAGCGTTAGGAGTGTATACTACGCTCATGCTAACTAACTCGCGACAATCAAAACCGCGCTGCCCCGGCCGCATGCCGGCGACGGTCACGCGCCGGCAGGCGCTTGCGGCGGCGGCCAATGGCTTTGGATTGATCGCGCTGGCGGGGATGGTGTCCGAAAGCTCGGAGGCTGGCGCGGCGACCGAAGCGCCGAGTGCCCCGCACTTCTCGCCGCGGGCCAAGCGAGTCATCTTCTGTTTCATGGATGGCGGCGTCTCACACGTCGATTCCTTCGATCCGAAGCCCACGCTCGATCGGCTCGACGGCCAGCCATTCAATGAGTCAAAAAACCCCACGGCCAATGGCGCACGCCAATGGCTAAAAAGCCCGTGGGCGTTTAAGCAGCACGGCGAATCGGGCCTGCCGGTAAGCGACCTTTTTCCGAACATCGCCCGCTATGCCGATGATCTGGCCGTGATCCGCTCGATGAAAGCCGATCTGCCGATTCACTCCAGCGGCGTGCTGCGGTTGCACACCGGCTCCAACAACGCCGGCCGGCCCAGCCTGGGCGCCTGGACCACCTACGGCCTGGGCAGCGAAAACCACGATTTGCCCGGCTTTGTCGTGCTCAGCTTTGGCGTCGTGCCGTGCGGCGGACTGGAAAACTTTTCCAATGGTTTTCTGCCGGCCAGTCATCAGGCCACGCTCTTGCATGCCGACGGCGTGCCGATCGACAATATCGTACCTGCCGACAAAGATGCCCGCGTGCAGCGCGCCAAGCTTGACCTGCTGGTGGCGCAAGACCGAACATTCTCTCGTTCGTTGGGCGGCGACGACGGCGTCGAAGCGGCGATCGCGAACTATGAAATGGCCTATCGCATGCAGTCGCTCGCGCCCGACGTGCTCGACCTAAGTCGCGAAACAGCCGCCACGCAACGGCTGTATGGCATTGATAGCGACGTGCCTTCAAAGCGGCTTTACGGCATCCAGTGCTTGCGCGCCCGGCGGTTGGTTGAGTCGGGCGTGCGTTTCGTGGAGGTTTGTTGTCCGCCGGGAGCGTCGAACGGCACTTGGGATCAGCAC
This sequence comes from Pirellulales bacterium, assembly GCA_036379555.1. Classification (GTDB taxonomy): domain Bacteria; phylum Planctomycetota; class Planctomycetia; order Pirellulales; family JAICIG01; genus DASSFG01. The sequence continues at coordinate 1,361 of DASVGM010000199.1, forward strand.
GGAAACCTCAAAGCCGGCCACGAAAAAAATGCCCTCGATACCGACCAGGCGATCGCCGGATTGCTTTGCGACCTGAAACAGCGAGGCCTGCTGGAAGAGACGCTTGTTGTCTGGGCCGGCGAGTTTGGCCGCACGCCGCATTCCTCCGGCCGCGACGGCCGCGACCATCACCCCGAAGGTTTTTCGGTTTGGTTGGCCGGCGGCGGAGCGAAGGGCGGCGTCGTTTACGGCGCCACCGACGAACTGGGCATGCAGGCCGTGGAGAATGTTTGCACGATTCACGATTTGCACGCCACGCTGTTGTACTTGCTCGGCATCGACCATGAGCGGCTCACCTATCGTTCCGGCGGCCGCGATTTCCGTCTCACCGACGTGCATGGCCGCGTGGTGAATGAAGTCGTGGGATGAACCCAACCGTGTCCGGCTTCAGCCTGGCCTGCGCCAACGACAGTCAAGGTGCCCCGGCAAGCGATGTTACTTTTGTTCCGTCACTGCCGGTTCGCGCACCTCGCGCTCCGAGGCTCGACACGGGCCGCCGCCCTTTCCGCCTGGCGACGGCGGCTGAAAAACATGTGCGCGAAGCGCTTGCTTCGCGGCCAGCGGTCTTTTATGCTGCTGGCTTATACCAGCGACCTTGAAGGAGTTTTCCAGCGATGGCGACCAACGGCGACTTAAACCGCAAACTGCGCATGGCCCTGGTTGGCGGCGGCCAAGGAGCGTTCATCGGGCGAGTGCATGCCACCGCGGCCGTGCTGGACAATCGCGCCGCGCTGGTCGCCGGCGCCCTCTCGAGCGATCCGGCCAAGGCCAAGGCGTCGGCCGGCGATTACGACATTCCGGCCGAGCGGGCTTATGGCTCATACCAGGAATTGATCGCAGCCGAAAAAAAACTACCGGCCGATCGCCGCATCGACTTTCTCTCGGTGGCCACCCCCAACCACACGCATCACGAAATCGCCAAAGCGGCCGTGGAAGCCGGCCTGAACGTCATCTGTGACAAACCGTTGACCTTTGACTTACAGCAGGCCGAAGACCTGGCCGCGGCCGTCGATCGCTCGGGCGTCGTTTTTGCCGTTTCGCACAATTACACCGGCTATCCGATGGTGCGGCAAGCCCGAGAGATGGTGCTCTCCGGGGATCTGGGCGAGATCAACGCCATTCGCTCCAACTACATTCAAGGTTGGCTTCGCACGCGGCTGGAGTCAGACTCGCAAAAGCAGGCCGCCTGGCGCACCGACCCGGCCAAGAGCGGCGCGGCGGGCGCTTTTGGCGACATTGGCACGCATGCCTACAATCTGGCCCGCTACATCAGCGGCCTCTTGCCCGAAACCGTGAGTTGCCATCTGAAGATTTTCGCCCCCGGCCGCCAACTTGATGATTACGGCCACGCCGTGATTCGTTTTGAGAACGGAGCGTTGGGTACGGTCACGGCATCGCAAATCAGCCACGGCCGCGAAAACGACTTGTTCATTGAGGTCGATGGCACCAAGGGGGCCATTGAATGGCATCAAGAAGAGCCGAACAAGTTGCTGGTGCGCCGCAACGGTCAGCCGCTGGCGGTTTACACTCGAAATCCCGGCGCGGCGTACATGACCGGCGCCGCCGGTGCGGCCTGCCGGCTGCCGGGCGGGCATCCCGAGGCTTTCTTTGAAGCCTTCGCCAACATCTATCGCAACGCGTATGACGACATGGTATTGCGCGCCACCGGCAAGACGTTTGAAAAGATCGACACGATTTATCCAAACATCAATGACGGCGTGGAGGGGATGTACTTCATCCAACAATGCGTGGCCAGCAGCGCCGAGAACGGCGGCTGGCTGCCGCTGAAACATGCCCGAGCCCGGCGCTAGCAGCCTTCTCCACGCTAAATCCCCAGGTGCCGCGGGGCGGTTTGCAGTGCGGGTAGGATGGGCTTCCTAGCCCGTCACCAATCAACCGTGACGGGCCAGGAGGCCCATCCTCCAGCCGCGTCGAACCCTAAGATTAAGTCGGGCCAAGGCGCTAGTTGAGATCGTCAGTCCTTCAATTCAATCGCAGAATCATTGGGCTCGGTATTACTCGTTTTTTGGTTCACGCCGGCAAACGGCGTCACGAAGAAAACAAGTACCGCCCTCCCAAAAACAGCAGCGTCGTGAACACGGCGGCGCGCAAGGGACGATCGGGAACGTGCGCCAAAAGACGGTTGCCGGCGATGATGGCGATCATCATCGGCACGATCCCCCAAGCGGTCGCCGACCAGGCTTCAGGTGGCAATTCGTGATAACGCAACAGCAGACTGACGCGAATCAAGCCCCCGCTGAGAAAGACGGCGGTCAGGGCGGCCACACGTTTTTCCTTAGGCCAGGGTCGTGAATAAATGCAGGCCACCAACGGCGGGCCGCCAATGTTGAAGGCGCCCGTCAACATGCCGCTGACAATGCCAATGACCGGTTCCAGCCACCACGGCCATTGAATCGAGCGCCGCCGCGCCACGAAAAACTCAAACAACACCATCAGGCAGATGGCCAACCCCAGTACCCGCGTGACGGCCGTCTGAGGGAGCGATTCGAGCACGGCGAAACCAATGGGAACGCCCACCACCGTGCCGATCCAAAGCCGCGGCAAGTCAGACCAAGGCGTCTGGCGCAGCGTCACGGCCGCCATGAGCAGGCAGGCCACCGTGCTGGTTAGCGTCACAATGGCCTGCGCGTCCGTCAGCTCCACGGCCAACGGCAGCAGCGACATCGACGTCATGCCGAAGCCGAAACCCGTCAGACCTTGAACGAAGCCCGCCAGCGACAACGCCAAGATCGCCAGCAAGAGAGAATCCGCTATCATGGTGTAGACGGTAAACGAATCGTGGCGACGGCGAAAGGGCTTTTGCCGGACGCGCACGCGGGGTTTGGTGAAGAATCCGGTTTTTTTGCAACCCCGCTTTCCTTCCAGCCACTGAAAACACGACATGGCCGCCATCTACTTGAATGAATCCGACGTGACGCGGTTGCTCGATGTTCGCCTGGCGATCGCCGTCATGGAAGAGATGTTTCGCCGCTTGGCCGCGAGTGGCCTGAGAGCGTCACGCTGTTTAAGAGCGTTGGCCTGGCCATTGAGAACCTGGCCCTGGGCGGCAAACTGCTCGATCTCGCCCGGCGGCAAAATGTTGGCCGCGAGTTGCCGTTGATTTAGCGGTCGCGTGGCTATTTGGGCAGCGGCAGAATGATGGCGGCGTTCTCGGCGAAAGTGGCCTCGCCGGGCTTGTCGTTCAGCCGGTATTGAATCTTGAGTTGCTTGGGAATGCCTGGCGCCGGGTCGCCGCCAAACGCCGTGTTATAATCCTTGGCGCCCAAGGAGATGATCTGCACGCCGGCGAGTTGCTTTCGCACGGCTGCGGTGACGTCCTTCTGTTTGTCGCCAGCGCCGTATTCCGCTTTAACAATCTCCAGCTTCACTTGGCTCAAACCGGCCTGGGCCAAAAGCTGCTGGACACCATCGACCTTGCCGCCAAGTTTTTGGGCAATGGCCAGCGCCGCCTGGGCGGCATCGCTTTTCAATTCCGGTGTTTCGGCCATTTTGACGGCGATAGCCAGCGTCTGCCGGCTAGGGTGCTGTTTGAGAACATCCAACAACAATTTCTTCTCGGCCGGTTGGCGGCAAACCTCCAAGGTCCGCTCGCACATGGCCAGCCGTTGGTCTTCGGGCATGATGAACTGCCGGGCGATGCGAACGTAGCCGCGCAGCGCGCGCGACTGGTATTTCTCACCGGGGGCCGTTTTGACCAAATCGAGCAGCACCGGCGCGGCATCCATCGTCATCCATTTGCCCAGCAGCCGGCTGGCCGCGTCCTGCAATTCTGGCTCCGGGCTTTTGGCCGCCGCACCCACCGCGGCCAGCGCCTTCGTGCCGCCCACCTCCGCCAAAATATCGAGCAGAACGACGGTCGTGGCCGGCGCGGCCTTTCCGACCGCCGCGGCCAGCTCACCCGCGCAGGCTTCGCGGTCGGGCATACGAATCGCCGCCGCCTTGAGCGCGTGTTGCGCGTTCAAAGCATCGTCACTGTGCCGGGGTGAAACTGCCTGCGTAATCAAGATACCAAGGTCTTTGGGCGTTGCCGTTTGGCCCAACGCCTTCAAAGCGGCGCGGCGCACCGCCGGATTCGCTGAATCGAGAGCCTTGATCAGTGCCGGCACCGCGGCGATGCGGCGAGCGCCCACCACCTCGACCAAGGCCGCATGAAGTTTCGCGTCGGCGTTGGCCAGTTGACTAACGATCTGTCGGTTGATGTCGTCGCCCGGCAAGTCGGCCAAAGCCGATTTCGCGGCCTGAGCCAACTCAGGGTCCGATTCCGTGGCGATGGTCAGCAGCGATGTGAGACAGGATGCGTCGCCGGCTCTGCCCAATGCGTTGATAGCGGCCAGACGAGTTGCCTTTGGTCCGCCTGCCGCGGCGTTGAGCACCACCGGCAAGACCGACGCCTGCGCCGAACCGCTCGCCACCGCGCCGCCGGCCAACCGGTCGGCGATGGCCTGCACGACCAAAGCCGCGCGCGCCGGGTCGATGTTCGCCAACTGACCGGCGAGCGCCTGCTCAACCTGGCTGCCCTGCAATTCGCGCGCGGTTCCAAGGGCAAGCTGAAACATCACTTTGTCCGACGACTGAAGCTGCTCTAGCAGTAGAGCGATTCCCTTGTCGCCACGGGCGAGAATCGCCCCACGTGTCGCTTCCAGCACCCGCTGCTTGGGCAGTTCGGCCTTACGCACTTCGTCGTAGATCTCAATGGCCTGTGGATGGCGACCGTCAGCCATCAGCCGTTCGGCGCAGAGCACCAACCCCTCGGCGACGGCAGAACGAACTTGGCCCGAAGTGCCGGCGAGCGACTTTCGCAAGGCGGCGATGGCGGCGTCGTTGGCGATGCGTCCCAGGGCCACCGCGGCGGCCGCGGCCACTTCCGCGTCGTTATTGGCCAACCGCGCGGTTAAGGCATCAGCCGCATAAGTGTCGCGGCGAACGCCGATCGAGTTGATCGCGCCCACCAGGAGCTTGCCATGTAACGAATCGAGCGCCTTTCGCAACGCTTCGTCGGCGGCCGTGCCGGGAATGGCTTCCAACGGAATGCGCGCCCAAGAGGCCAACTCGGCATCGCTCAGCAACCGCGCCAATTCGGGCACGGCTTCTGGTGATCCGTACACCGCCAAGTTCTTGCAGGCCAACGCCTTCTCGGGTTTGGATGCGTCGGAGCGGAGCACGGCCAACAGCTCTTTCTCTTTATCCGCGGACGTTTGCCCCTCCGCGGCCTGAAGCGACGTGACAGCCAGAATGGCGCTGAAGCAGACTAAGAAGATGCGGGCGTATCGGGTTTTCATCGGAAGTCGGAGGGAAAGGGGAAAGATGAACGCGAACGCCGTCGTGGACGGCGACGGTGGGCAATGCCCACGCTACGAATTACAGCCGCCAAGGCTCGCGCAGGGCTTCCGATCGCAGCCGGTTGGCCTGTTCGTCGTTGATGAACTCATGTTTGGCCAAGTCGTACTTTACCTGGCGATTGAGGTAGAGGGCGATGTTCGCCGCGTGGCAGGCGATGTGGGCGTGGCAGGCCGCCTGCGCGTTGCCCTTGGGCACGCTGCGCGACTTCACGCAGTCGAGAAAATCTCGCACGTGGAAAGTGGCCGGATAGCCGCCAATCTCGACAACCTCGCGGCCGGCCAGCAATTCGGGCGAGCTGAGCACCAGCTTGCCGCTATCGCCGGCTTCAACCCAACCGGTTTCGCCCTCAAAGCGCACCGGGCACGAGCCAAGCGGTATCCAGCCCTTCTCGCGGAAAATCAACTCCACGCCGTTGGCGTATCGCGCCATCAGCTCGCCGTCTTTGGGTGCGTTGTATTCCACCGGCGGCGGACAATCGCCGACGGCCCACTGGCAGAGATCGACGCAGTGCGAGCCCCATTCGAGCACGCCGCCGCCGACCAGCCCGCCCCCTTTTTCAAAATTAAAGCCATCAAGCAGCTTGGCATTGAATGGCCGCCAGGCGGCGGGGCCAAGATACATGTTCCAATCGACGATGTCGGGAGCGGGCTCCGGTTGCGCGGGCAGCCAACCGCTGGTCATGGCTTGCATGCCCATCGGGTGAGCGTAAACGCGTTTGAGTTTGCCCAGCTTACCGGTGCGGGCCAGTTCGCAGGCGAAGGCGAAATGCGGCAGGTTGCGGCGCTGCGTGCCGGCCTGAAAGACTCGCCCGGTGCGGCGCATCGTGTCGGCCAGAATCAGGCTTTGCGCGACGTTTTTGGTGCAGGGCTTTTCGCAGTACATGTCCTTGCCGGCCTTGGCCGCGTTCATGGCCGCCGTGGCGTGCCAGTTGGGGCCGGTGGCGATCAGCACCGCGTCAATATCCTGGCGGTCGAGCAGTTCGCGAAAGTCGCGATACATCTCGCAGCCTTGCGTGCCGTAGCGGTCGTCGACCTTCTTCTTAATGGCGGTGCGGCGCGCTTGCTTCACGTCGCACACGGCCACGAACTGCACATCGGGCTGTTCCAGGAAACAGCCCAAGTCATAAGTGCCGCGATTGCCGATGCCAATGCCGCCGACGATGACGCGCTCGCTAGGCGGCGCAACGCCGTTCAGGCCCAAGGCTGAACTGGGGATGATCGTCGGCGCGGCGACCGCGGCGCCGGCCGAAAGGGCTGTTTTCAAAAACCGCCGCCGAGGGAGGTTTGCGACGTGTTGCGACATGACTCCGCTCCTACTTTTGCGCTTTTAGGGTATGGATTTGCCGACGGGGCGAGCAAGCGTTCGCCCGTCCTGCCGCCAGATGGGAGATAGTATGGTCGAAAACCGGTTTCAACGCAACCATTCGGCCTTGGAGTGCGGCGATTCATCGCCGCTTTCCTTTGCCGCGGAGCGGCCTTCTCTTCGTCGGCGGCAAGCCGTTCGCCCGCTGGGCTTGTTCCTTGGCGGCGGGCGGAATAGATTGAAACAAGCCTTCCATTGCAGTCATTCGCAACCAAGGTTGCCGCTCAACCATGCAAAAGATCGACTTTAGGAATATTGAGAAAGTTCCCGGCCGCTGCGGCGGCCGGGCCGTGATCGCGGGAACTCGAATCCGCGCAAGTCTGATTCTCGGCTGGTATCGCATGGGAATGACCGTCGAGGAAATTGGGTTCGACTGACAAATTCGTGGGTGGTTTTCGCGCCGATGAGCGGGGAGACGTTCGCGTTTTCAAAGGCATGGCCGGGCAAATAAATGGGCTGCGATGTGTACGGAAAGGCAAAGAACCCTGGCCCGCCTTGGCGGGCCAGGGCCAAGCGAGTCATTTACCCGCCCGGATCCGGCTATCCCTTGTCAGGTTGCTCGCCAGCAGAGCCTGACTCCGTTTCGCCAGACACCGATCATTCTACCACGTAGAATTTGCTTTCAATTACCAACCCATTTATTTGCCCGGCAAATGCCTTAAAAAACGCATCGTGGCCCCGCTATCCAGCCAAAATCCACCCACAAATCCTTCCGAGGAACCAAAAACATAAGCCATGATCGCTCCTGGCACCATCTCGTGGCCGACACTGTTAGCCAATCCGAACGATCGCGAATTATGGCGCTCGTAAAGTCGAAAGACACGACGCCTGAAATCTTCGTTCGTCGGCTGGCGCACTCGCTGGGCTATCGCTTCCGTCTGCATGTTCGTTCGCTGCCGGGATGCCCTGACTTGGTGTTTCCTCGGCTACGCAAGATCATTAACGTGCATGGTTGCTTTTGGCACATGCACACCTGCGGTCACTGCCGCATTCCCAAAACGCGGCGGCGTTATTGGATTTCAAAGTTAAAACGCAACACCGCGCGCGATCGCCGCACGAAGCGGATATTGCGGCAAAATGGGTGGAAAGTTCTTGTCGTCTGGGAGTGCCAAGCGGCCGCCGCCAAACAACGGCAACTTCAAAAACGGATCGCGGCTTTTTTGAAGGAAGGTCATTGAGGCAAACGCCAAGCCGATCACTTTAATCTAGATTGATCCGCTTGCCGAACGACTCGACCGCACGCCATACTGATGGCGCCAGTTCCGACGTACCAAGGAGTGCCGCAGTGAAAACGTGTCCCGCCTGCCACCGCTCGGTTCCCGATAACGCCGCCAAGTGTCCGCACCCCGGCTGCGGCGCCGCGCTCGACTCACCGCGGCCACATGCCAAACGGCCGCCGCCTCCACCCGCGCACGTCGATATCAGCCGCCACGACGCACATCCGGGTCAACATTGGAGGCTAACCTGGCTCGCGGTGATTAGCATCGGGACCGTCATTGTGGCCGCCATCTTGCTCTTCTTGTCGCGATC
>DASVGM010000200.1:0-2075 GCA_036379555.1 Pirellulales bacterium
CGGCCAAGCGGCGAAAAATCGGAGATTTGGGGAAGGCCGCCTTTGTAGACAACCAACGTGAAAACTCCCTCGGGCAAGCCGAGGGCATCTTAAACAGACACTTTGGCAACCCCGAGCCTGCCGAGTTCGCAATCAGACTCCGCATGCTTACGGTCAACCTTGAAACCCTTGAAAAACGTGAACTTGAGATGATGCCCGTTGGCAGGCTTCGTTGGAAGTTGGGCCGTGGTATCGGGGCCGGTGCGCAATGCGGGGTAGCGACGTTGGTGTGACGGGAAGGCCATCCTCCGGGAGTTTTTGGGTTCCGGGTTGCTACAATCCTGTTGCACTTTTTGCGAAAAAACCTTTATACTACTGATCAAGGGACATGGATGCGTTAATCACTGGGCCTTGAAGGAGAAAAACCGTGTTGAAGTTCGTATCTAGCCGTTCAAACTCCGCGTGTGACGGCTCCACTCGTCGAGACTTTCTCAAGGTCGGCGCGCTCGGCGCCACAGGGCTGACGCTGCCCGGTTTGCTGGCGGCGCGAGCTCAAGCCGCCGCGGTGGGTCACTCGGTGCGCGATACCTCGGTGGTTTGGCTTTGGCTGGGTGGCGGACCAACCCATATTGAAACCTTCGACCCCAAGATGAACGCGCCCGCCGAGGTGCGCAGCATCACCGGCGAGGTCTCGACGGCGTTAAGCGGCGTGACTTTCGGCGGCACGTTTCCCAAGTTGGCCAAAATTGCCGACAAGCTGGCGGTGGTGCGTTCGTTCGCCCACGACAACAGCGGCCACGGCGGCGGCACGCACTGGGTGATGACCGGCTACGATTTCCGCGCGGCCGACAATGGCGAGCCGCCAGTGCGACCGAGCCTGGGGGCCGTTGTCGCCCGCGTGCGCGGCACCAACCATCCTCTGACCGGCATGCCGACCTACGTGCGCTTGGGCGGCATTTATGGCGATGGTCCCGCCTTTTTAGGCACCCCGTTCGCTCCCTTCGATCCGGGCGGCGAAGCCCAGCAAAACATGACGCTGCGCGTCGATCATGATCGTTTGAGCGATCGACGCACGTTGCTTTCCGGCCTCGACAAGCTCAAGCGCCGCGCCGAACATCACCCGTTGATGGCCGGACTCGATCAGTTCGAGCAGCAGGCTTTCAACCTGGTGTTGAACCGCGCTCCAGAAGCCTTTGATTTGGAAAAAGAAGATCCGCGGCTGGTCGATCAGTACGGGCAAGACAACCAAGGGCTGGGGCGGCGGTTGCTGCAAGCGCGGCGGTTGTGTGAGGCGGGCTGCGGGTTCGTCACGCTGCACTATGGCGGTTGGGACATGCATGGCAACATTAAGATGTCGATGGAGCAGCTTAGCCCGGCCTTGGATCATGCGGTGGCGACCTTCGTCGAAGATTGCGCCCAGCGTGGGCTGAGCGAAAAGATTCTCTTGGTGATTACCGGCGAGTTTGGCCGCACGCCGCGCATCAATGGCAGCGCCGGCCGAGATCACTGGGCGCCGTTGAGCATGCTGGCGTTGGCCGGTGGCGGGCTGAAGATGGGCCAGGTGATTGGTGAATCGGCGCCAAAGCTCGATGTGCCCAAATCGGCGCCGATCCGCCCGCAAGACTTGATGGCCACGGTGTTTGACGTGCTGGGCATCGACCGTCACGTGCAGTTTGTCAACCAGGCCGGCCGGCCCGTGTATATGATTGAAAACGGCCAACCGATCGCGGAGTTGGTGTGACTCTTAGCACTGCGATTCAGACGTAAGCGGCCGCGGCTTTCTTGGAGTGCGGCGATTCATCGCCGCTTTCATCCGTCGCGGAGCGACCTTCTCTCCGACAATGGCCGGATTCCGCCTTGCCAACGTGTTTGTGGACGATGCCCTCGGCTTGCCCGAGGGAGTTTTCACGTTGGCCGTCTACACAGGCGGCCTTCCTCAAGCCCCCGATGTTTCCGCCGCTTGCCCGCCGAAGGCGGGCAAGCGGTGGAAAATCGGAGAGCGGTTAGTGGCAAACGCCTCGAGTAGACGGCCAACGTGATTCTCCACCCGGCAAGCGGGTGGCATCAAGGGTGCAACGCCGCCATGACGAAACGAA
>DASVGM010000201.1:0-3687 GCA_036379555.1 Pirellulales bacterium
TCCGACTCTTCATCGCCGCCCGCCGACCGGCATTTCAGATAATACTGTACCTCTTCATACCGCACTCCTGGCAGCCGTGCCAACAAGGGGCGTATCCGCGCCGGTGGTTCGCTGCCAACCACCTCGCTGATTTGGCTGATCGTTTCGGCCGGCAGCAACCAGGTGGCTTCGACCTGCCAGCCGGCTTCAGCCGCTCGCAACGCATGGTCGAGAACCACCTCACGGTCGCAACCCCGAATGACCATGCACTCGTCGGCCGTAAAACCGGCGGCCAACAGCCGCCATGTCCAGTAATGGTTTGGTTGCCCCGCGCTGTTCGTCGGCGGGGGCGTTGACTCGCGAGCGGTCGCCGTGCGATCGACCTTGGCTGCGGGTTCTTTGGCTGCGGGTTCTTTGGCTGCCGGTTCCTTGGCCGCGGATGTTTTGGCCGCGGATGTTTTTGCTTCGGATGTTTTTGCCGCGGCGAAACGTCGGGCCAATCCGGGTGAAAGCGGCAATTCGCCCTCCAAACGCGACTGCGCCGTCATCACGCTTGTACCAAACTCCGTCAACTGAACCGTGGGGCGAAGGTTGTCGGCGCCGGCTTGCTCCAGGCAGCGAAACGTCAACAACATGTCGAGCAATTCGACCACTTCATCTTGCTTGAAGTGCGAAAGCAGCCCGTAGGTGGAAAGCCGCGCCAGGCCAAACTTCTTGATTTTGGCGTTGTTCGACCCGCACAGCATCTGGGCGACGACGTTCTTGCCGAAGCGTCCCCGCATGCGGGCGACGCCACTGAGGGTTTTGCGAATTACCTCAACCAGTTCATCGCTGAGCGGCGCGGCCACGGTCAGTCCTTCGGGCGACGGATCGTTGACGGCCGAAGCCGTTGTTCCGCCAGCCAACTCCGGCGGCGGAGATCCAACGGCCTGTGAAACGACTGCGGCGGCCATGGGCTGCCGATTGCCTAGACCACGGCGTTGGCAATTATCGCAGCGCCCGCAGGGTTCGGCGTTTTCCTGCCCGAAATAGGCCAAGATTTCGCGTTCGCGGCAGCGAGATGTCTCGGCGAAGGCGATCATGCGGTTAAGTTTGTCGTATTCGGCCTCTTTGCGCTCGTCGAGCGTCTTAAAATCGAGTTCGAGCTTGTGAAACGGCTGCGCGCGCTCCAACATGCGAATGGCGCGGCCGCGAAACGGAGGAATATAGTCGAACGCCTTCAGGTTTTTTAGCTCGCGCAAGGTGCGTCCCAGGGCCGCCGAATCCGTTTCCAACGCGAGCATCAAATCGCGCGGCGGAATATCGACCCATTCGTGTCGCACCGAACCCACAAACCGCTCGATGGCCTGCATCAGCCGCCGCTGGGCCTTGGCCTGCCGCGGCAGCAGGTCGACCAGTGTGGGCAGGTCGCTATCGAGCTTCACGCGGGCCATGTTCTCGCGGCTCTCCAGGCGTTCGAGCACACCGGCTTGCTCCAGCAGTTGCTCGCACGCGCCGACGCCCTCCGCACTGATCTGCAACTCAAGCCGGTCTTTAATTTCTTGCTGCGTCAACTCGATGACTTCTTGATCGATGCGCCGCAGATGGTCGTAAACCTGCTGAACCACTTCGCGCGCGGGATAGGCGCTCTCGATGAAGAACTCTTGAATCTTCCGGTCGCCATAGCTGTACAGCAGCAGGCAGCGCGAAGGCAGCCCGTCGCGGCCCGCTCGCCCGGCCTCTTGATAGTATCCTTCCAGCGTGCCGGGCAGGTTGTAATGCACGACAAACCGCACGTCGGGCTTATCGATACCCATGCCGAAGGCCGTCGTCGCCACAACGATCTCGCATTGCCCGCTCATAAACCGGTCTTGCGCCAAGCGGCGTTCATCCGGAGGCAGGCCGGCGTGATAGACCACCGCCGAGCGGCCGATGGTCTGCCCAATGGTCTCGGCCACTTCCTCGCAGCGTTTGCGCGACGATGCATAAATGATGCCCGAACCGGGCATATTGTGCAAAAACTCTTCCAGAATGCGTTCTTTGCGGCCTTTGCCATAGGGCAACTGGACCTCGTAGCGCAGGTTGGGCCGCACAAAACCGGTGATGAAAACGCGCGGCGCGCGAAGCTTGAGCTGCTCGACAATGTCTTCGCGCACGGCCTCGGTGGCCGTGGCCGTCAGGGCGATGGTGGGCGGCATGCCGAGCATGGCCCGAAAGCGGCCCAGCCGGGCGTAGTCGGGCCGAAAGTCGTGGCCCCATTGGCTGATGCAGTGCGCCTCATCGACGGCCAGCAGGTTCAATTTGGCCGCGCGCACCGCTTCTAAAAAACGCGGGCTGCGGAAGCGTTCGGGCACCACGTACACCAGCGGATATTGGCCGGCGGCCAGGGCCTGCAAACGGGCGTGTTGCTCCGCCGGGTCGAGCGTGCTGTTGATAAACGTGGCGCTCACGCCGCGCGCCTGAAGCTGATCGACCTGGTCTTTCATCAGGGCGATGAGCGGCGATACGACGAGCGTGACGCCCGGTTGGGCCAACGCCGGCAGTTGATAGCAGAGGCTTTTGCCGCCACCAGTGGGCATGACGCAAAGGCAGTCCTGGCCGGCCAGCACGGTTTCAATCACCTCGCGCTGGCCCGGACGAAAGTCGGCCAGGCCGAATCGCGGCAAGAGTGTCTCAGGTGCGGTGGCGGTAAATTGCGACATGGCGGCAAGCCGGGCTTGAAGTCAAGAACGGTTTGCCCGGATGATTCATCGGCCCGTGGCAGGCTTCCTAAGAAGTCTGGCCGTTGCCGCGGTTTACAGCCAGAACTCGCACGAGTTCTGCTACCACGAGATCTGCTACGCAGGTGCGTCGCCAACGCCAGGGCCGGAGAATCATCCGGGCTTGTTCCATTGTAGAATGCCGCCGGTGTGCCGCAATTGTGAATTCACGGCGGGCCTGGCCGGCCGCGAACGGGCAAGAAGCGTTCGCCGGGAACAACCAGCGAGGTGAGGCGAATGCCGAATTTATCGCCGACTTTCACGGCCTCGCCCTCGCCGACGATTTGCTCCTTGACGTGCATCTGCAGCATTTCTTCGCACGATTTGTCGAACTGAATGATCGAGCCCGGGCCAAGCTCCACAATACGGCCCAGCGGCTGCTTTTTCGCCGCCAAAGTGACGATCACCGGCACCTTGATGCGCAGCAAGCTTTTGGCGTAGCCGGGCAGCGAGGCAAGCGACGAGACTGTCGTGAGCGGATCGGCCGGCAGCGCGTTTGGCATCGACATCCTCGTCACCCCTAGGTTTCTCTACGCCACATACAGCCCCAAGATGCCCCCATTATCGGCCGTTCGCGGGCGAAACTTTAGAGCGGCCCTGGCCTGCGCAAAATCGGTTGTTGCGTCCCGACTTGCTTGATACAAGATTTGTTCCGCCACGATCGGGGCTTGTCCCCGTCGAGCGATGACTGACTGGCTAGATGTACGGCGCCCAACGCGCCCCGTTTTCGCGTTGCATCCGCCGCCTTCGGCGGCGGATGCAACGCGAAAACAGAGAGAATCAATCGGGGCGTTCGTTCTAGCCGGTCAGTCAGCGCTCCCACAGGGGCAAGCCCGGCGGTGGCGGTGCGGAACAAATCCGGTATGGGATATCAGTTCGTTATCGTATCAAAGCCGGGCATTTTTCGCAGCGCAAGCCTGGCCCGGCGGCCCGCCCCACGATACGCTGTCGCGAAAGAATTTGCTTGCTT
>DASVGM010000202.1:0-18626 GCA_036379555.1 Pirellulales bacterium
TTCGGCGGGGTTTAGGCACACTGGGGGCTGGCAATTAGTCAAAAGAATGCTACAATCTGGTCATTCGCGGACAGCGTCAAGCCGGTGTTCGGGTTGGCTGGTCGGCGAGAGCGTTGTTCATCCTGACGGGTGTCGTCCATGCGTGAGTTGGTGAAAGACATCACATGTCTGCACTGCTGGCATCGGTTTCCGGCTGAGGATGTGTATTGGAGATCCGAGCATCGCGACTTACTCGGCGATCCGTTGCTGGGCGAAAACGAGCAGATGCGCTTTCCGGCGACTCGTTTCGACCTTCACGGCAACGCGGTGGACGCTTGCGGTGACGTCTGTCGAGATATCGCCTGCCCAAAATGTCATCTCACTCTGCCGCGCGCCCTCTTGGAGCGACCCGCGCTGTTTGTTTCGATACTGGGAACTCCCTCGTGCGGCAAGTCGTTTTATTTGGCGGCTTTGGCGACGACGCTGCGTCGCAGTCTTCCGCGTGAATTCAGGGTGGATATTTCCGATGCGGATACGGTAGGTAACCAAAGCTTAGTTTCATACGAGAAGCGGATATTCTTGAATCAATCGTCGGAAGAGCTGATACCGCTGGCTGATCTCGTGCCGAAAACCGAGATGGGCGGCGGACTCTATAATCGAGTTCGCTATGGTGATCAGGAGGTCTCCTATCCTCGGCCGCTGTCTTTTACGCTCGATCCCGCGCCGGGCCACCCCAGTAATGGAAAGGGGGCCGGCGTACGGCGAGTGTTGTGCCTATACGACAATGCCGGAGAGCACTTTCTACCCGGCCAAGATACGCGTTCGGCGCCAGGTACTCAGCACATGGCCAGGGCGAATTACTTGCTGTTTCTCTTTGACCCAACGCAAGATCCGCGTTGGCATGCCGCCATGCGCAAGCTCGATCCGCAGTGCAAAATGCCCGTTACGCGCCACGCGGGCGGTCAAGAGATGGTACTGCGCGAAGCGGCCAGGCGGATTCACGATTTGCGGGAATTGCCGGATGGCGTCAAAGATGAACGGCCGCTGATTATCGTGTTGAACAAGGCGGACGTGTGGAAGACGATTCTCGGCAAGAGCACATGGAAAAACCCATTGAAGCTAACGAGCAGCGGTTTGCACGCCGTCGACGTCGACACCATCCACGAATACTCCGATCGCTTACGCACGTTGCTGGCGGAGCACGTTCCCGAGCTCGTTTATGCCGCCGACATGTTTTTTAAGCGCGTTTACTTCCTGCCCGCCAGTTCGTTGGGCACCGCTCCCGAGTTCGATGCGGAAGGGAACGCGCGGATCCGGCCGTGCGATATTCGGCCGGCGCTCGTGAGCATACCGTTCTTGTTCGGCACGTCGCTGACCACCCGCGGCCTGATTCCCGCCGTCACCCGAAACGCGGACGCACTTCGCTAAAGCTCAGCCTTGACCCAGGAAAGAACCTGTGAATTACGAACTTTACTACACCTCGGCGCCTCACGGGCTGAAGCCCGGAAGTTCGGGGTTTTGCACTGTGAAAGCGACTTGCGGCATGCCCGTGCCTTTGCGCGAGCTTCTGGAATCATTAAGCCACTACCGACACGTTTACGCGCCGCACGACAACCGCGCTGCCAAGAACCCGATCAGCTGCGCCAGCGTCACCGCGACGCTGGGTGGCGCAAGCTGGCACATTCTTTCGCGCATCCAACCGGCGGGACTGGACCACACAAAGCGCGGCAATTTCTTCGCTCACCATTTGGCGATTCATGCCGCCGCGGCCAAGCGCAGCAGCCCCACGGCCATATTTTCGCGGCCGGGCCTGCTGGCTCAGGTCTGGGATAATCGCGTTGAGGAGTTGCCAGCAGGCCCTGTGCTGCCGCCCCACCAAGAGGTGCCGCGAGTCTGCCGTGGTTGGGCAGCCATCGCGGGCGATGCCGGGTGGGCCGGCGCGGTCGCCCAGCTCGTGGCAAACCAACAAAAGGTCTATGTGGTTTTTGAACCCGGTACGCTAGTCCTGCCGCTTGTCTCCGAAGTCGTGTCGTTGCTGCCGAACGGCCAGCAATGGCAGGCCACGTTCTGTACCTACTTTAGTTCGATGTCGCAGCTCGTCGATTGCAAGCTGCGGTTTGTGCTAGCCAGCTCGGATGAGCATCGCGCGGCGGTTTCATCGGGCGCGAGGGTCATCGACCTGACGAGCAAGCTTGGCCCGCCTGACGGAGGTTCTTTGGTCGAGGTGGCGCGCACCGGTCAGCTTGCAACTTCATCGGGTGCGAGCGGCGCACCGGCGCCGCCGGGAAAGGCGGCTCAGGCGTTTGAAGACCCACGACACGCAACTGGCGCCGCCGCGCGCGGTGGCGGCCAACGGGCGGCATCGGCGGGTGATGCGATCGGCTTCCGCACCAAGCCGGTCGTCGAGCGGCGTGGTTCAAAAGCCGCGGCATTGGCTGTGGCGCTGGCGGCCGGCGCATTGGCCGCCTGCCTGGTGCTGGCGCCCTTGATGTTCTCGTGGCGTGGTGAGCTTTCGCAGGCCCAAGAACGGATCGTTAAATTGACCGCCGAAAATAAGCAGATTGCCACCGACCTCTCGGCGGCCGGCGCGGCGCTGACCGCTTCCGAGGCCAAGTTCTTGCAGGAGGAGAACAACCGAAAGAAATACCAGCAGGAAGTCAGCTCGTGGCGCGAGAAAAACAACGAACTTGTCGCTCAACTCAACACGCCGACGGTAGCGGCGGACGTGGACGCCGCGGCGGACGATGTACTCGGAGATCAGCCGCAAATGCCACCGACGTTGGAATCCCTCACGCGTGAGAATAAAACGCTTAAAAAAGACAACGAGACGCTCGCCCAGCGCGTTCGCACGGCGGAGGCGAAGGCGGGGGACGCCACTTTTAAGGAAACGGCCGCCCACGACGCTAAAACGCCATCCAAAGCTGAACACGAACCGTACTTGCCCGACTGGAAACGCGGTGAGAAAGACAACGACGTCGACCGAACGGTCCACAAGCTGTTTCGGCTTGACAAGGCCCCTGATGCGGTCTCGCTTCATGATCCAGAAAACGAATACAGCCTGCAGCAAAGTCCCGATCAATCATCGCGGTATCAACTGCGCGGCGCACCGGGGCACTTCATCGTCGCGAAGAACGAGAAGACGAATGTTTGCGACATTAACTTTGCTTGGGAAAAGGCGTCGGGATTCAAACCGTCCGAGCTCGACGACGTTCGTGAGGCGCTGATGCGCTGCACGCTGGAGTTTCAACTCGACGACCGCTCCGTCGTTTTGAGGCCGCTGTACAAAATCAAGCCCAAGACACCGGAAAAGCTGGAGTGACATGGCCACGATTCAAGAATTAAAACGATTGGTCGACGAGATCAGGGCCTACGTCTACTCGGTCGATCAGACGAGCTCCGAGCCGATGCGGCAACTGGCGAGTCGCTATGCGAATGAGTGCCGCTCGGCCAACGAGCGGCTTACTCGCTGCGGCGACCTTCTCGACCGGGGGTTTCGCGCGCAAGCCATCGCCTTGAGCGAGGTTGAGCCCGACCTGCTTGAACTGGTTGAAGTTGTGGCGTTTTCGGAGTTGGACCAATGGCAGGAGCTAACCGCAACCTACGAGGGAGTGGAACGCTGCCGGCCGCTAAACCAGGAAGTTGCCAATTCCCTCGCGGCGGCCTACGAGCCGGAACAGCAGTTGGAAAAGCTGCACCGGCGTCATCGTCGGCTGGCGCTGGCGCAAGCCCCGCTCAAGGAGCGGCTCGGCGCCATGCGCCACATCGCCTCGATCGATACGGCGGTGTTTTGGCGAGAAGACGTGGCCCGTTTTGAAGGGCACCTGGTTCGCGAAATCATGGTACAGGCGCAGAAGGCGACCCAGCGCGGCGATATGGGCGTATTACGACAATGGATCGGCGAATTCGAATCCGAGCCTTGGACTGACCCTCCCGCGGAGGAATCAGTTTCACAGTACAAAAAGCTCGCGCGTCTCGTTCACGAAAGCACAACGCTGCCGACGCTGGGCCGTCAGATTCTGGCCGCTACCCAGCGATCGGACCTGACGTCGGCCGCGGCGCTGCGCGGCCGCTGGGACGAAGTGGCCCACCGGCTGATGGAGCACGATCCTCAGTGGAGCCTGCCGGCGAGGCTGCAATTAAGTATGTCGTCGGCCTTCTCGTGGATGGACGAACAGTTCGCGATCCAGCGCAAACAGGCCTTTCTCGAAGACGCGGGACTGCTTCACCAGGCATTGCAAGCGGATGCCGAAAGGGAGCATATCGATGCCTTGCTCGCCAGAGCCGAATCGTACGGCGAGCCGTTTCCACCGGGCATTCTGGCACGGATCGAAGCCTTCCGCCGGAACGTCCGGCGCGGCGAACGCCTCAACAAGGCGATCGTCGGGGCGATTGGACTGGCGGCGATTATTGTCGTGGCCATTGGCGGATTTATGGTGCGCGCGATGTTTTTCAAAGGATGACCATCGTTTCATTCAGCCGGATATGACAACTCAACCTCTATCATCCGCCGAGCGGTGGTACACCAAGGTCGACGGTCGCATGCGCGGTCCATTCACTCTGGCGGACCTCGAATCGATGAAGCAGCGCGGCAGCCTGCTTCCCACGACGCTGGTTTCGATGAAGCCGCCCAGTTGGCGCCCCGCGTCAGAGGTTTTGGAGCTGTTCCGCACCGAGCCGGTCGTTGGTGAACCGGTCTCATTCGGACGCCAGTCAACGTCGCGGCTGTTTACCTCCGGGTCTGGAACGCGGCCGATTCTGTTTGTCGTCGCGGCGGCGTGCGGGCTTCTCTTCGCCATCGGCGGCTTCGCTTGGCTTGCCGCGCGGTCGGCCGCCAGCAAGGCTGTCGCGGACGCCAACGACGACGAATACGTCCGCAGGCAGCGCGAACGCTGGGGCAACGAACGAAAGAAATGGGAACGATTGGCCGCGGACGAAGGGCGCGCGGATGAGGCCGATGAAAATGAGGAACCGCCCACGCTGAAGCCGTCACGGCGACCCTCTGTGCCGCGACCGGATTCCGTTTCGCAGGCGCCGTCGCCAACGCCTGGGAATGATGCCGGTATCGAGCGAAAAGCGGTCGTCGTGCCGCCACTCGACACCCGCGATTCGGAAGGTTGCAAACGCGCGACGGTTTGGATCGGTTTCGAGCTAAGCGACAAGCAGTTCGTTTACGCCACGGGGTGGGTGTACAAGCCGAATCTGGTTGTCACCAGCGCCGCCGCGGCTTCCAAATTGCAAACACTCTTGGAAGCGTCCAAGTCGGGACCGTACGGTCCCGTCGAGCTGATCGTGCGACATCCTGGAGGGACAACCGCTATTAGCAAGCTGCGGCCTCATCCCAAATATGACCCCAACCAGCCTGGAGAACAGACGAGTATCGCTTACAACGTCGCCGTGGCGGTGGTCGATACTCCGCTACAGCCGGCCTATCGTTTGGCATCGGACTCGGACATTGATGCCATTCAGGCCGAAACGCCCTATTTGGCAATGGGTTTCGTCAACGAGGTCGGCACGCGTGAACCGTTTGATCCTGTCAAGAAGAAGGTACGATTGGTCAATGCGGCGGTCGAGGTGACGGCGAGCGATACCGTAGGTAGGTCGGCGGCCTCGAGCTACCGGATTCAGGTAGACCGCGCGGGGCTTCTCGTCGGCGAGCGCCAAAACCTGGAGGGCGCCCCCGTGGTATCGCAGCGAGGGAACGTGCTCGGCGTCATTTCCAGCATGAAAAGTTCCGTGCGCATGTGTTCAATTAAGAATATTCGTACATGGTTGGAGGCCGGCGCGCCGCCGCGGTAACCATCGAGAATGGCGCCAACCCGAAATATCCGGGCGCCAAGCAAGGAAACGGCTCTACATGGGAGAAACGACGTGAACTGGAACCAATCAACGCTCATCGTGACCGTCTTTCTGGCGGCTGCCGTCGTCTTAACGGCCATCGACCACTGCTCCCACGCGGACGACCGTGACCCGATCGAGGCTCTGGCCAGCGCGACGCAGGCCGTCGCTGAGACCGAGGCTCTGCGCCGTAAAGAGGCCGCCGAAGAGCTTGAACAGTTGCGGGAGAGAATCAGCACGCAAGAGGCACGTGTCAAATACATGCGGCGCTGGACGCAGATTACGTTTCAATTGGAAGAGCGGAACCTGATTTCGCGGCCGCGAACTGTTTCGCGGTATTTGCAGCGTTTAGAAAACCAGCGAGAAACCACCAAGCATGTGCTGTTGCAGTTTGGCGAACAGTCACGCGGCGGCATCGTCCGTGGAACCGCGCTCAATTTCTTTGTCGACCAATGCGGGCCGGCCGCTTTTGAACTGAGCTATCGGCGATTGCTGGGGCCGAAAGCGGCACCCGACGGCGGAGATGAAATCGAGCGAGAGCTGCTCAACGGGCTCTCCAAGAATTACACCATCGACGAATCGATGCTTCGCCATTTGCGCTACCGGCAGGGCTCGATTGGGGCCAAACTGACCGGCCGCATCAATCGGGTTCCGCTCGATCTCGATGAGCTGCCTTTGGTGCTGAGACAAAGCGAATATACGGCGCAGATCGATTTGGTCCGTTCGTTCCGCGACCATGCCATCAAGGAATTGACTGAGGGTAAGCCGATCAGCGAGCAGACGACGCGGCACTTGATCGGCGCCTTGGACGATCTGAACATCGCCGTGCAAACGGAGACCAACAAGCGCGCCAAGCAAGGCTCGGCGGCCTATTTACCGTACTCCGACGCGGTGCGGCATTTAAAGATGCTCGCCACAGGCGCCAAGCGTTTGGTGGAAGCACAGCGCCGCGAGGATGTCATACTCGACGAGTTCAACGGAGGTAATATCGAGGATCTTTTGGCGTTTATGTACCGCAATAACTTACACTTCCATGAATCGGACAAAAACGGTGAGCCGACGTACCGCTTCGTCTTCGAGTTGCTCGCAAAATACTACACGGACCTGTGCGCCATGCAGCAGGCCGCCGCCGATGCCGCGAGCGAATTGGGCGCTTTGCGAGCGCAAGAGCAGAAGCTGGAAGACATCAAGTTGGGCGTCGCCTTGAGCAACCTGCAAAAAGCCGATTTATTGGGCAAAGGGGCCGACGCGGTGGCCGCCGCCTTTGGTGCCTACGCCAAGCAACAAGAAGCGAAAAGAGCCGAAGCGGAGAATCGATGATTCAACGGAGCGAAAGATCTCAACACCGCCGAGTGTACGATCACCGCGGCCGCGCAAGGCAAAGAAGTGCGGCCCACGCCGGGCACGGGTATCGCCATTGAAGACAACGACACCAGCCGAAACGCGTTGACTCAACGATTAAGCGGGTTGGACAGCCATGACGATTACGTGTCCGTTTTTGTGTGGGCCGATTCATTCGGGCAGTTCCGCCCGGTGAAAGACCTCTTGGTAAACCGTGGGTTTGAATACCGACTGGTGCCCATGTCACCGAGCGCATTCCTCCTCATCGGCGGATCGTCCACGTTGCCGGCGCTTGTGCAATGATTCATGCCGGCGAATTGCGTTTCGCGGCCGCCTCGCCCCGCCCGAGAATCTAAATAACCTTGCGTGATGTTGGGAAAAGGAGGATGGGCTTCCTAGCCCGTCCAGTTGTTTGGTGACGAGCTGGGAAGCCCATCCTCCACGTCGCCGCGCCTCGAAATCAAGCAAGGTTATTTAGCATGGACAAGGTGCTACACGAATACCGCGAGCTCCGGTGCTTCTCAATCCTGCCCATAGGCTTCGCCTAGAGCGCGGCTGCCATAAGCCCACCAGACAGGCAAGTTGATCGTATCGGTCACGAACTGCACGTGGCCGTCGCAATAGAGCGCGTTGACGCCGCTGGGGTGATTGCTGTGCGCGGTGACGTTCTGCGAAACCAGGTTCCAGACGCTAGGTCCGCGATTGCTGAGCGGATTGCCGCCGCGGCAGTCGATGCCCGGATCGTTCGGCGCGCGAATGTGGTTGTACATGGCGTGTCCCGGCGCGCCGAAGAACCATTTGCTGCCGCGGCCCTGCTCCAACTTGTTGCCCGGCGCGCATTGGCCGGGGTAGCTCGTCAGCTCCGGTGCGCTCCAGGCGTTGTCGTTGCCGGTGGTCAAGACAAAGCCCCGCGTAGGTTGGCCATCCCAATTGCCCGACGCGTCGTTGCCCATGCCCGGTTTCGATTGCGTCGTCTCGCTGATGCAAATCGTGTGGCTGCTGCCGTCGAGGATGTCGCGCAGGGCGATCGCCGAGTTTTCAAAGAAGATGCCCGTCACCGGCACGCCGCCGGGGTTTTGCGTCGATACCGAAAAGGTCGTGCCGGTGCTGAGCGGATAATTGTGCACGCCAAAGCCGGCCTGAATGATCTGGCCGGTGTCGCTGGGGCAGAGCAGCACGCTCACAAGCTGCGCCCGCGCGACGAGATTGGCGGTGGGCCACACCGGGTCGGGCGCGTCGGCGTTGGCGAACATGTTGAAACTGTTCTGCAGATCGGCGGCTTCGAGGAACGGCAGTAAAAAAATATACGCTGAATAGCAGCGGCCTTGGTTCGGTAGGGTGTCGCAACGCAGCCTGCCCGGCGGGAAGGAGCGCATGGATGAATGGTAGTTCTGCATGGCGACGCCGATTTGTTTGAGGTGGTTGTTGCATTCGGCGCGGCGGGCCGCCTCGCGCGCGGCCTGAACCGCCGGCAAGAGCAAGGCCACCAGCAGGCCGATGATGGCGATCACGACCAACAACTCGACAAGCGTAAAACCGCGGCGGGACATCGAGTTTTCCTTTATCAGAGGCAGGGAACTATCGCTATATACGATAGGGTATAGCGCTTTGTCAAGCGGCTGGCCTCTTGGAATGCGGTGATTCATCACCGCTTCTATCTGTCGCGGAGCGACCTTTTGTTGGGGGCTATGTGACGGAGGTTCGCGACGGAAAGCGGTGCAGGCTCAAAGGAATTCAAGCCGGTCCCGCATTTCTTCAGCAGTAGGCAGCTTCGTCTGCGGCTTCCGCGGCGAGCTCTGCGTCGAACTCCTTCTTGTTGGCATGATACCACGCCAGCACGGTAAAAACTTCGCTTAAGCCTCGCTGTGGGTATTGAGCGACAATGTCCTCCGCACTTAAGCCTTGATTGTGCAACGACACAATTTGATTCACCGTCATACGCGTGCCGTCAATTCGCAGACGACCACCACAAATGTCGGGCGTTCGGACAAGACTGGTCTCCAGGATCGTTGGCATATTACGTTGAGTTGAAGCGCGCGGCGGAACCCTTTTTCCAATTGTACCGTAAACCTCGCTGAACGAGAACGCATTCGATCGTGCGACCGAATTGCCCTCAAGCCGCCCGCAGTTCAATATGAAACTCGGTGCCGCGGCCCGCCTCCGATCGCACCCAGATTCGCCCGCCAAGCTGCATCACCAGGTTCTTGGTGAAATAAAGCCCCAGCCCCGAACCGGGGCGGTTTTTGTGCATCGCCAGGCGCCGGAACGGCACGAACACGCGGTCGATGTCTTCGGGCGGAATGCCCGGGCCGTTGTCGGCGACGATCAACTCGCAGGTTCCGCGGCCGGAGATGGCGCTGATGACGAGCTTTCCGGGCCGCCGATCGATGAACTTCACCGCGTTGGAAAGCAGGTTGCCGAAAACTTCGCGCAGGTGCGGCTTTTGGCCGCGCACGACAGGCAAGGGGCCGCGAATCTGCAACTCGATGCCGCGCTCCGCCAAGAGCGCGCCGTAGGTTTCCAGCGCTTCATCCAGCGCCGCCTGCACGGAAATACTTTCGTCGGCGCCGTCGCCAAGAGTGACGGCGCCGGCCAGCAGTTCGTCGATCATGCGGCTCATGCGGAAAGTTCGATCGCGCGCCGCCGTCACCAGTTCTTTCGCCGAAACCGGCATCTGCTCGCCGGACTCATCCAGGGCCTCGTCGCAAAGATTGGCGACGGTGGCCAGCGGTGTTTTCAAATCGTGCGAGGTGAGCTGCGCGAATTGCCGCAACTCGATATTGGCCCGCCAATACATGTCCAACGCTTGCCTGAGATTGCGCGTCGATTGGGCAAAGTAGGCGTCGAGCGTCAGGCCGATGTCAAAAAAAATGGATTTCAGCAGCGATAGCGTCTGGTTCTTGAACTTCTCGACGTCGCCGGCGTGTTCCTCGGCCAGGCGATCGAAACTGTACCGCACGTATTCGTTGTAAGCGCCCAGAAAAAAATGAGGCTGCAGGCCGATCTCGGCGTGAGCCGAACCGACGCGGTGGCGCTGCTTGTAGAACGCGTCGTTCCAATGCGCGTCGAGCATCGACTCAAAGTGATCGCGCTGGGCGCGCTTCAGCCAGGCTATGGTGTCGGCCGATTGCAGGAAACGCGCCGTTTCATCAAACGACAGCAAGTGCCGGTAAAACTCGTCGACGAAATCATCTGCCCAGCGTTCAAATTCGGAGAGCATGCCGCGCAGCGTTTCCGCGTCCTTCTCGTCAAGCCGTAAAAACGCCAACCGCCGATCGGCATCCGCCGGCGGCGCCTGCTCTTCCGCGTCAGCCGCTTCGAGACCGTCAGACGTGAGGCGGCCGAGATCGTACTTCATAGATAAACCTTACCCGGCGCGGCGTTAGGCGATGCCGTATTTTTCCAAGAGACGATACAGGCTGCGGCGGTTGATGCCGAGCACGCGCGCCGCGCGGGCCTTGTTGCCTTTCTCACGTTCGAGCACTTCCAGAACGTGCGCGCGTTCGATCTCTTCGAGTTTGTCGCATTCGCCGTTCATCGCCTGCTTGGCGACAGCCGGAGTGCGAACATTCGCCGGCAGGTCTTGCACGCGAATCGTGGCATCTTCGCCCAGAATCTTGGCCCGCTCGATGACGTTGATGAGCTGTCGCACGTTGCCCGGCCAAGAGTAGTTTTCCAGAATTTGCATCACGCCGGGCTCCAACCGCCACTGCGGACCCAAAAACTTGGCCGCCAGCAAAGGCACGTCGCCGGCGCGCCGCCGCAACGGCGGCAGTTCCAACGACATCACGTTGATGCGATAAAAAAGGTCTTCACGAAAGCGTCCGGCTTGCACCTCCTGGACCATGTCGCGGTTGGTCGCCGCCAGCAACCGCACATCGACGCGGCATTCCTTGAGCGACCCCACGCGGCGGAACGAGCCGTCTTCCAAAACTCGCAAGAGCTTGGCCTGCAACGAACCGGGCATTTCGCCAATCTCGTCGATCATCAACGTGCCGCCGTCGGCCAACTCAAACAGGCCCTGCTTCGCGCTGATCGCGCCGGTGAACGAACCTTTCTCATGCCCGAACAACTCGCTCTCCAGCAGGGTTTCAGGCAGGGCCGCGCAATTGATGACAACCATCGGCTTGTCGGCCCGCAGACTGGCGCGGTGCAAAGCCCGCGCGACCAGTTCTTTGCCGGTGCCGCTTTCGCCTTGAATCAAGATGGCTTTGTCGGTCGGGCCGGCGCGTTCGATCAACCGCATGACTTCCATGATCGCGGCCGAGCGGCCGACGATCTCGCTCGCGGGCTGGGCGCGTTCGAGCACCGCCTTGAGTTGCGTGTTTTCCTTGCGCAGCTTGCGCTGGTCGAACGCCTTCTGCACCACCACTTCCAACTCGGCCAAGGGGAACGGTTTGGTGAGAAAGTCGCAAGCGCCGCGCTTCATCGCCTCGACGGCCGTTTCGATCGTTCCTTGTCCGGTGAGCATCACCACTTCGCAGTCGGGCGAACCGGCATGCAGCTTTTCGAGTAATTCCAGTCCTGAGAGGCCGGGCATCACGAGATCGACAATGGCCACGTGAAACTGGCGGCGCGAGGCCAGCTCAAGTGCCCGCTCGCCATTGGCGGCCTCCTGCACTTGGTAGCCTCGTCGAGCGAAGCGGCGCGCCACCGTCGAACGGTATTCGTCGTCGTCATCGACAAGCAGCAGGTCGATGTTGTCCATAGTGGTCGGGCGAGTGGTTAAGTGAAGGACGCTGAGGTGTTGAACTATACCGCGCGCGGGCAGGAGTGAGACAATCGGCGCCTCCGGAAGATGGGCCTCCTGGCCCGTCACCAATCAGGGCGACGGGCGAGGAAGCCCATCCTACCCGAGCGCGTGAAAACGTCTCATTCCTGCCCCTGCGCGGTATAAACGGGCCAACTGCAAGTGGCTATTTGCGTATCTGCTCCGCTACAGCGGCAATAAGTCTGCTCCATTGCGGCGGCAATAAGCAAGTCGCGTGCCAGGCTATTTCAGTCCCTTATCGGTGGCGGATTTGGCGCTATTCTGACGCCGGTTGAGAAGCGATGGTGTGCGGTAGTGTGCAGAGTGAGCATATTCGCACAGTATAACCGCTCGTGAGAATTCTGGCCGCTACTCGATGCCACGGCCCGACTTCTCACGAAGTCGGCTACGGGCCGATGAATAATCCCATCAACGCGGTGGCTATTTCTCCCGTTCGCGTTCCAATTCCGCCAAGCGCGCCTCCAACTCCCGCACACGTTGCTCCAACCGCTCGATACGCTGCTGAGCGGTAAGCCGCTCGGCCGGTTCCTCGGGACGGGCGGAATTTGCCGGCTCGGCAAGCTCGACGGGCGGCGCCGCGGCGCCCTCAGGCAATAATTCGGCCAGACGCACGCGGCGTTCCGCCAGCTTGCCGCGACTATAAAAGGCGACCTTGATCTCCTGACCCGGCCGCGTGGCGGCAATGATTTCTTTCAAAGCGGCGGGGTCCGTCACTTCTTGATCGTCGACCGCCACGATGACGGCATGCAGCGGTATGCCCGCCTGAGCGGCCGGTGAACCCTCGGCTACACGCACCACATAAGCGCCCTTTAGCGCGGGCAAATCGGCCGCGACCGGCGAATCGGCCGCGACCGCTTCCACGCGCACTCCCAGCAGGCTCATGCGCGGCGGCGGCGAGTCTTCAATGCGGCCAAAGTTGGGAAACCGGCGCGATTGGGCCGGCGGACGGCCCCCCAGCGTCACTTCCGCCAGTTTCGGTTTGCCCTGGCGCTCGAGGGTGAAGCGGATTTTGGCGCCGACCGCGCGGCCTTCCATGGCACGGGCAAAATCATCCAGCGTGCGAACCGGCCGCTCGTCAATCTTGGTTATCACGTCGCCCGATTCAAGGCCGGCCTTTGCCGCGGGTCCGTCGGCGACGATTTCCAACAGCTCAACGCCGCCGCCCGCCGCCGCGCGATCGTCGGCAATTACTCCCAAATAGCCGGTTTGATCGGCGTCGTCGCCCGCACGCAGGCGCCGCTCCAACTGATCGACGGCGGGCTGCGCCCACGCCGGCGAGATGGCCGACAGCACTAGGAAAATGCCGAACAGACTAATCGAGGTACGACTCATAACCGTGTTCTCCTGGAACCTTGATTCTAATCGAATCAGGCCCTGGAGGGGAACTATGCTGCACGCGGGCTGAAATGAGACAATCGGCGCCAGCGGAGGATGGGCCTCCTGGCCCGTCACCAGTCAGGATGACGGCCTGCGAAGGCCATCCTACTTGAGTGCGTAAATACGCCTCATTTCTGCCCGCGTGCAGTATAAATAACTTGTGTGATTCCGGGCCAACGCGAAGCAAGGGCCGAATCGACCGGTTCAAAACGTACCGAGATAAAAAGAAGGTCGCTTCGCGACAACAGAAAGCGGCGATGAATCGCACGCACTCCAAGGCGGTGTTTACCGCGCAAACGCGCACGCCTGAACGCCCTCCGGCGAGGCGAGAATCAAACTCGCTTGGCCGTCAAGCTGGGCCACGGCCAAACCGCTGAGGGCGACGCCGCTGTTAAAGCGGTCGATGAGCGTCCCGTCGGCCGAGAGGATGTGAATGGAACCGTCGGCGCCGGCGATCACCCATTGCCCCGCGGCAGAAAGCAGGTTGCCGGCGGTGACGAATTCCAACGCGCCATTGGCCGGCAAGCCCGCGGGCAAGTCGTATTGCCACAAGATTTCGCCGGCGAGGGAGAGACCCAAGGCGGCGTTGCGGCCAGGCTCGATCTGCTCGCCCGTTTTGCTGGGGCCAATGGCGCAAAGTTCGCTCTGACCGTCGCCATTCAAGTCGGCCGCGAAGACAAGCTGCACGAAGCGCTTGCCGCCGCCAAGCGGTTTGCCTTCCTGGCCGCCGGCGTCAATCGGCAGCACGTTGCCCAAGGCCGTCGTCGCCAGCAACGTATTGCCGTCAGCCAACGTGGCCAGCCGCAAGACGTTCTCACACGATTTGGTTTGCCAGCGACGTTCGCCGGCGAGCGAAACGCATTGCACGCCGGTCGGCCCCCAATAGCCGACGATAACCTCCGGCGCTCCATCTCGATCGAGATCGGCAAACTGCACGTCGGTAATGCCCTGATGGGTATCGTCGCTCGGAAAGGCAAGCAACCGCTTCCAGTCGGCGTCGAACAAATAGAGTTGCCGCACTCCGTTGGCCGATCCGACGTAATACCGCCGCCCCTGCGCATCGACAGTGGTTCGCAAAAAGCTGATGACGGCATCTTCGGGCTGCTTGGGCAAATCGAGCTTGTGCCGCGCGGCGATTGAGCCCTTGGCGTCCAGCGCGGCCACGGTCTGCCAATTTTCCAACACGAGCAGCGGCGTTTCGGCATTGTCGAAGGGCAAGACGTTGCCCGGCGAGGAAAGCTCGCGGCAGTTCCAAAGCGTCGTCATGCGCAGCTTGGCCGGTTCGCTTCGCTTGGCGATCGCGGCCGGGGCCATTTGCGACTCGGTGGTGCTCGCCTGTGGCGTGGGAGCGGTGTACTGCCGCAGCGTTTCCTCATAGACGTTTTCGCCGGCGAGCAGTTTTTCCAGCTTTTGAGGCAAAGTTTCGGCCAGGTCGGGATCAAAGACGTTTTCATAGTCTTGCACGACGCCCTGGGCATCGAGCACGACCATCGTGGGCAGCGATTCAACGGCGAACACGTCGCGCGCGGCGACGTTCGGATCGCGGGCCAGCGGCAGCGAGAGCTCGATCGCCGCGAATTTCTCACGCACGGCGTCGTCGTTGACGTCGTCGTTGTCGACACTGACGGTCAAGAAAGCGACCTTGTCGTTGTCGGCGAAGCGCTGCGCCGCGCGCTGCAGATTGGGCAGGCTTTTCAGGCACGGCTCGCACCAGGTGGCCCAGAAGTCGATCACGGCGATCTTGCCCGCCAGCGACGCGCGCGTGACTTCCTTGCCGTCGAAACCGCGGAACTTGAATTCGCCGATTTGCTGTCCCAAAAGCGGCGGCGGCACCATGAATTGCCGTACCACCCTGCCGCCTTGCGGCGTCTCGAACTCGAAGGCCGCCGGTTCGATTTCGGCGTTCAGCTTCGCGCCGGCGAGATCGACGACCAACGTCAGTTCGCTGACCGGGCCTTCTTTTTCCTCCACGCCCTTACGGAAGTCGTCGGTGGGGTATTCAATGCGGCGCAGCGTGAAGCTCTTTTCGTCGATCCAAAAGACGAGCCGGCCATCGGGACGTTTCACCTCGACGCGATAGCAGGCTTCGCCATCGATCTTTTCCGGCGGCAAGAAGTCGGGCTTTTGCGCGCCTTCGAGAACGGGGTCGAGCGCCGCTTCTTCCAGCAAGAGCGGCAGCACCAGCGGCGGCCCGGCCGCCCCGCCTTGACTGAGCACCTGGCTCAAGAGCGGATCGGCCTCGAAGATGTTCTGTTGCGTCAGCTTTTCGGGCGCGGAAGTTTCCAGAACCTGCGCGCGAACTTCATCCAAGTTCAACACCGCATGCAGTTTTTGGCCGTCGCAAATCGCCGCCGACTGATAAACATGCAGTCGCAGCTTGTTTGGCCGGGCGAAGGCGACCGAATAGTCCCACTGCTGATCGACAACATTGTCGGTCCCACCGCCCTGCTTTTTGAAATGCAGCCGCACGCGCCCGTTATCTTGATAGCTGCGCGCCTCGTGATAGGCGGCGACCATGCGTTCCAGCACCTCAGCCGCCGACGTTACTTCTGGCAACGCGGGCTGCGGCTTCTTGCAGCCCGACAGGGCGACGAGAAACGCGACCGTGGCGATGGACACGAACGAACGAAACATCGGAAACCTCGTGAGAAGGCGGAAGGAGCGTTTTCGGGGCGGTATTATGCGTAAAGTGGCCGAACAGGTCTAGGCCGGGTTTGGGAGTTGGAAGTTGGGGGTTCAGGGTTCTTGACCATCAACACACGGCGGCTACCATTGTTCATCGCGGTACTTTCATCGTTTTTTGAACCTTGCCCAAATGCCCCAACTTCTCGAATATGGCTGCCAAGCGCGCGTCGATCTCGACGTTCCGACTGAACAGTTGCTGGCGATGTGCGCAGAACCGCTCGGCGCGCCGCTTGACGATTTGGCGGCGACGGTCGAAGCCGCTTTGGACGGGCCGCTGAATTTTCCGCCGCTGGCGCGAGCGACCGTGCCGGGCGACCAGATTGTGCTGGCGGTCGAACACAGTTTGCCGCAGTCAGCCGGGCTGGTGGCGGCCGTCGCTCGTCATCTGGTGGAACACGGCGCCGCGGCTGACCACCTTACGGTGCTGAGCACGCCGGAGGCCGCCGCGACGGGCGAGGACGATCCGCGAGATCAGTTGCCCGAATCGTGGCGGCGCGAAGTCAAAGTCGAGGTCCACGCGCCGGAAAACAAGAGCGGTCTGGCGTTGCTCGGCTTATCGGAGGAAGGCAGACCGATTTACTTGAATCGCACGCTGCTCGAAGCCGACCTGGTGGTGCCGATCGGCTGCCTGCGCGACGAGGCGGCGCTGGGCTACCACGGCCAATATGGCGGCCTGTTTCCCACCTTCGCCGAGGCGAAGATACGCGCGCGTTTTCAGAAGCTTGCCGCGCCAAAGACGGCCCGGCGGCGCGCCGCCGCGCAACGCGCCCAAATCGACGAAATGGGTTGGCTCATGGGCACGCAGTTCACCGTGCAAGCGTTGCCCGGCGGCGGCGACCGGTTGTTAAACGTACTGGCTGGAGAGATTCCCGCCGTTTTTCGCCAAGGCCAAACGGCTTATCGCGCCGCCTGGAGCTGCGAGGTTCCGCGGCGGGCGAGCCTGGTGATCGCCTCGCTTTCAGGCGGTGCGGCGCAACAAACCTGGGAAAACCTGGCTCGCGCTTTGGCGGCGGCCTTGCGCGTGTCCGTGGAAGGCGGCGCGATCGCCCTTTGCACGGAGTTGGCGTGCGAGCCTGGCGACGCGGTGCGCAGCCTGTCGGGCGCCGACGAGCCGACGCTGGCCTTGAGACGCATCGCGCGCGAGGCCATGCCCGACGCGCAGATCGCGGCGGAAGTCGTCCGCGCGCTGGATCAGGGCAAAGTTTACCTTCTTAGCCGTCTCGACGAGGCCTTGGTCGATGAGCTTGGCCTGGTGCCGATCGGCGACCTCGGCGATCTCGGCCGTCTTGCGCGGCGGCATGAATCGTGCGTGGTGCTGGCCCATGCCCAGTTCGCGCTTCCCACCGTGCCAGAATGAGAGGCGTGCCATGCTTGACCAAGAATACTTCGCGTTGACACAAGCGGCCGGCGTCGTCGATTTTTCCGGCCGCGGCCGGCTGGAAGCGACCGGCGACGATCACAAAAGCTTTCTGCACAAGCTTTCCACGAACGACGTACAGGGCTTGGCCGCCCAGGCCGGCTGCGAAGCGTTTTTTCTCGACGCGCGCGGCCATGTGCTGGGGCATGCCTTTCTGATTTCCACCGGCCAATCGCTGGTGATGGAGACGGTACACGGGGCGAATGAAACGCTGCTAAAACATCTCGACCGTTATTTGATTCGTGAAAAAGTGGAGTTGCATGATCGCACGAACGAGTGGGCCGAGTTGCTCGTGGCGGGCGCGCAAAGCCACGAATTACTGACGCGGTTGGCAAACGGCGAACCGCCCGGCGCGCGGTTGAACAGCGCCGAGATGGTCGTGGCCGGTCAGCCGGCGTTGGTGACGCGCGTGGAAATGACGCGGCCGGGCGGCTATCTGCTCTTCCTGCGCGATGGCGGCCGGCGGGAGGTGATCGACGCCTTGTGCGCTCAGGGAGCGGTGCTCTGCGCGGAAGAAGCTTTCACGGCGGCGCGCGTGGAAGCGGGCTTTCCCATTTATGGTCAAGACATCACCGACAGCAACCTGCCGCAAGAGGTGGCGCGAGACGACCTGGCCGTCAGCTTTCGCAAGGGATGCTATCTCGGTCAAGAAACCGTGGCTCGCATCGACGCGCTGGGGCATGTCAACAAAACACTTGTGCGGCTGCGCTTCGACGCGGGCGAGCCGCCACCACCGGGCACGGAACTGATGGCCGGTGAAGTCGACGTCGGGCGAGTCACCTCGGCGGCGTTTTCTCCGCTGGAGAAAGCGGTCGTCGCGCTGGGGTATGTTCGCCGCGGCAGCAACGAGCCTGGCATCAAGCTGGCCAGCGCTTGCGGGCCGGCGATCGTGCTGGCGGCGCGGTAAGGCGGATTATTTATCGCGCGGCGCGGTGTTTTGGAGTTTCGTGGCGCCCGCGCGGCACCGTCTCAAATCGCAAATTGAAGGGTTGACAGTTGTTACTTCGTTTCGTCGTGGCGGCGTTGGACTGGCCTGCGCAAAATCGGTTGTCGTGCCCCGACTTCCTTGATACTAGATTCATTCCGCCACGATC
This sequence comes from Pirellulales bacterium, assembly GCA_036379555.1. GTDB lineage: Bacteria > Planctomycetota > Planctomycetia > Pirellulales > JAICIG01 > DASSFG01. Next base: position 18,500 of record DASVGM010000202.1, read on the forward strand.
GGGGCTTGCCCCAATACCGTTCAAATAGTCAAAACCACCGACTGCATAAAGGTTTTCGTCGGCGGGGAAAGCCCGCGGTGCTCGGCCCGTTTCTTGGGCCATTTCGATAGCTTTTGTTTGATGACGC
>DASVGM010000203.1:0-2600 GCA_036379555.1 Pirellulales bacterium
TTACGTCCAGAATTCTTACAAATTCTTCTACACACACGGTCAAGCGTTCTCCAGGGCGGGTGCGCACTGTGACGCTAACCCCCGGTTCCGCCCATGTTATTGAACGATACGCCGTCGGAAATATTCATCAGGCACGATTGGACGCCAAAGAACGCTCTGGGATTGGCGGCGACGGCGCCGTTGTCGGTGGTTTCATTGAGGAACCTGGAGGAGCCGTCTCCCATGAGCACCTGACAACCGGTGGGGTGTAGGCTGCCGGCCAAGCCCCAGGATGCCAAGCGGCCAACCTGATATTGGTTGACGTTGTTATACATCCAGGCGTTGATCGTCTGGCCGGCGTTGATGGGGTAAAAGGCCGGGCCTGGATAGCCGCTCAGGTTGTCGTACAACGAACAGCCGACCATCACCCAGCCACGGTAACCCCAGGCGTTGCCGTTGCCGTTATAAACCTCGCGCGTTGTTTCCACGATGGCCACCGTATTGCTCGTGCCATCCGTGATGTCGGCAATGCGGCAGTTGCTGTTGGTGCCAAACATCGCGCGGTATTTCTTGTAATTCGCAAGCTGATAGGTCCGCCAGGAGTTGGGCCAGTAGAGCTCGTAGTATGGCTTGACGGCGAAGTCGTAATTGACACGCGCCCCATAAAGAGGGCTTTGAGTCGAGATGCAGTAATAGGGTGTGGGATCATTGGAATTGTTGTAAACCGTTTGCCTCACGCCGTCATCGCTGGGGCAATAGAAGATGGGCGGCTGCATGGCCATGATCACAGCGTTGCTTCCGGCGGCGCCAGTGCTTGTCGTTGGATCGCCCATCGCCAAGGTGTTCGGGTTTCTATAATGAGAGCCGCCGGCACACCCCAATTGATTGTATTGCATGTAAATCGCTTGTTGCTCCAGATAGGGCAACAGTAAAACGAAGCCGTGCAGGTTCATGCCAAGCTGGCCCGGGCCATAGGATGGCGCCCAGCCACTGTTCGCGCCGACAGGGTTGCCAGATGCCCAAAGGTTGATGCTGGCGGAGCAGAACGACTTGTTGGCATCGTGATAGTTGTGCAGCGCCAGGCCGAATTGTTTGAGATTGTCCGAGCATTCGGCGCGGCGCGCGGCCTCGCGCGCCGCTTGCACCGCCGGCAACAAAAGCGCGATCAAAATGCCGATGATCGCGATGACCACCAACAACTCCACCAGGGTAAAACCACGCCGAGAGCGTAACATGATTCAGACTCCTAATTTGAAAGACGCGGAAGCGAAGAAGGGCGATGCGCACGCTTTTCGCCAGAGGCTGAAAGGGCGTGGGCAAGGCCATGTGACGAAACGATAGCCTTGGCTCTGGAAGCGGCGGCGGAAAGCCGGCGACGAAGAAACTACAACGGGCGATAGACAAACCGCCAGCGATAAGTTGGAACGCATTGTCGGCAGACTCCTTGTCGCCGCGTTGAACCGCGGCAAGAAAAATGAAAGCATCTCAACGGGCGATTTGCCAAGCAAATCAGCCGATGAGCACGCCAACTTCTATGTTCCGATTGCTAATTTACCGAAAGCGGCGCTCATTGGCAAGTACCTTTTTCGACAAATTCAAAATTGGCTATAATCCGTTACGACCAAGCGAATGAACACCCCGCCCCGCGAACCTCATTGTGCCACGAGAACCAAAATCCAGAACCGCCGGCCGAGCGAATGACCGTGCCGACTCCAAAACCGCCTCGGTGCGTATTATCGGCGGCCAATGGCGCGGCCGCCGCCTGACCTATGCGGCCGACCCGCGCACGCGGCCCATGAAAGACCGCGTGCGCGAGGCGGTGTTTAATCTGCTCGGCGAACTGCACGCCGCCGCGGCCATCGATTTGTTCGCCGGCACCGGCGCCTTGGGTTTCGAGGCCCTCAGTCGCGGAGCCGAGGCGGCGGTTTTCTTCGAGCGACATTTTCCCACCGCCGAGTTGATTCGCCGCCATGCCGCCGCTTTCGACGCGACCGATCGCTGCCACGTGGAAAGCGCGGATACCTTCGCTTTCTTCCGCCGCGGGCCGGTGCTGCCGCCGCTGGTAGGCCGGCGGCGGTGGGTCGTTTTCTGTTCGCCGCCCTTTGAGCTTTACGAAAGCCGCCGCGACGAGATGCGCGCTCTGATCGCGCAACTTTGCGCCGCGGCGCCGGCCGCAAGCGCCTTCGTCGTCGAGGCGGATGAACGGTTCGACTTGTCGCTCTTGCCGGAATCGTTGCGCTGGGACGTGCGCCGCTATCCTCCGGCCCAAATCGCGATCGGGTGGACGTCCGCCGATCCTATACCACACGCAGGCCAAAATGAGGGAACGCTCGCCATGGGGCGACCTTCCTAGGTCGTCAAAGGAAGCGACCAAGGAAGGTCGCCCCACGAATCGCCTCGTTTGCCCAGGCGCAGCCCCAAGGCTGGACTGGCCTGCGCAAAATCGGCTGTTGTGGCGCGACTTGCTTGATACTAGATTTATTCCGCCACGATCGGGGCTTGCCCCAATACCGTTCAAATAGTCAAAACCACCGACTGCATAAAGGTTTTCGTCGGCGGGGAAAGCCCGCGGTGCTCGGCCCGTTTCTTGGGCCATTTCGATAGCTTTTGTTTGATGACGC
>DASVGM010000204.1:0-10620 GCA_036379555.1 Pirellulales bacterium
GGGTCGCGCAGTGCCCATTGCATCATCCGGACGTCGCGCAGCTCAAGCAAGTCCCGAACATCGCGCCAGAGGCATTCCGGCAGGCCGAGCGCGCCTTGGTGCTGCGTCCGCGCGCCGAAAACAACAGCCGCTGCAAGCTGCACGAGCGCCGGATTCAGTTTGCCTCGGCTGAGGCGGCCGAAAAGGTCGGGATCGATATCGACGTGGTTCGACAGCGCCCGATCGTGGAAGCGGTGGTGGCCAACGGTGAGATCCGCTACGACGAGACCCGCATGGCGCGTCTGGCGAGCCGCGTGGCCGGCACGGCCTGGCGCGTGTACACGCAGGTCGGCGACCGCGTGCGTGAAGGCGACGTTCTGGCGCTGGTCGATGCGGCCGAGGTTGGCAAGGCGAAAGCCAGTTTTTTGCAGGCGATCACGCATGTTCGGCACGAGACAACGAACGTCGATCAATTGAAACCGCTCGTCCCCGGCGGAACGGTCTCGGGACGGCAGTTTCGTGAGGCGGAGGCGGCGCTTGAAGACGCGCAAATTGTCTTGCACGGCGCCGTGCAGGCCCTGGCCAATCTCGGCTTCAGCGTCGACGCCGGTGAGTTTTCCAAGGCAAGCATCGACGACATTTCCCGACACCTGCGATTTTTGGGGCTGTCCGACGAGTTATTGGACCGGATCAACACGGCTACGTCGAACCTGTTTCCGGTGAAGGCGCCGATCGATGGCGTGGTCGTCAATCGCACGCTGGTGGCGGGCGAAGTCGTGCAGACGAATTCTCCCCTGTTCTCCGTGGCCGACGTCGAACAGATGTGGTTGGTGCTGGACGTGCGCGAGGAGGACGTCAAATTTCTGTCGCGCGGACAACGAGTGTTGTTTCGCCGGGCAAGCGGCGGCGACGGACCCGAGGTGGAAGGCTCACTGTCGTGGATCAGCACCGCGGTGGACGACCAGACGCGAACCGTCGAGGTGCGCGCGGAGCTGCCGAACGCGGGCGGCCGACTGCGGGCCAATAGCTTCGGCACGGGGCGGATTGTGCTCCGTGAGGAGGGGCGCGCGGTCGTTGTGCCCACTGAGGCCATACACTGGGACGGTTGTTGTCACGTCGTGTTTGTCCGGGACAAAAACTATTTGAACGCCGACGCGCCAAAGTTCTTCCATATCCGAAAGGTCCGGCCCGGCGTGAAAGATTCAGGCGGAACCGAAATCATCGTCGGGCTGCTGCCGGGCGAGGTCATCGCCGCCAAGAACAGCGTGGTGCTCGAAGCGCAACTCCTCAAGGGCAACCTGGGTGCCGGCTGCGGCTGTGGCGCCGACTAACGACATGGACGGGCAATCGCGGTCAGGAACAGGGACATGCTGAATTGGATCATCGATATTTCGCTACGGCACCGCTTTTTTGTTATCGCCGCGGCGCTGGCGCTGGCGGCCGTCGGGTGCGTCTCGCTGCGCTATCTCGACATCGACGCCTTTCCCGATACGACGCCGGTGCAGGTGCAAATCAACACTGTCGCGCCCGCGCTCGGTCCTGAGGAGGTGGAACAACGCATCACCTTCCCCATCGAACAGGCGATTGGCGGTCTGCCCGCTCTGGAAAGCATGAGGTCGGTGTCCAAGTTCGGTTTCTCGCAGGTAGTGGTGACGTTTCAGGACGGGACGAACATTTACTTCGCGCGGCAGCTCATCAACGAGCGGCTGACGGCCGTGGAACTGGCGGAGGGCGTCAGCCGCCCTAAAATGGGGCCGGTCGCCACTGGTCTGGGCGAGGTTTTTCATTACGTGGTCAGCGGCGCGGGAAACGACGCGACCGAGCTGCGCACCATCCATGATTGGGTGATCAAGCCTAAGATGCGCACGGTCAAGGGCGTCGCGGAGATCAATAGCTGGGGCGGCTACGAGAAGCAATACCAGGTGAGGATCGACCCCAATCGGCTGATAAAATACGGCCTGACATTTGACGAAGTGGTGCGCGCGGTCGAAGAAAACAACCGCAATGTCGGCGGTGGCAACGTGCGTGAAGGGACGCGATCGGTGCTCGTGCAGGGGTTGGGACGCACGGGCGACGTCGAGCAGATTAAAGGGATCGTCATCACGGCCAAGGACGGCGTGGCGGTTCGCGTCCGCGACGTGGCCGACGTGACGATCGGCTCCGAAATCCGCCGCGGCGCCGTAACCGCCGATGGCCAGGGTGAGGTTGTCATGGGCCTCGGCTTCATGCTCATGGGCGAGAATACGCACGAAGTCACCTGGTCGATGAAGCACCGGCTCGACGAGATCAAGCCGGTCTTACCGGCCAACGTGGAAGTGACGCCGGTCTACGACCGCACGGAGCTCGTCGACCACGTCATCAATACCGTGAAAAAGAACCTGTTTGAGGGCGGACTGCTCGTCATCGCCGTGCTCTTCGCCTTCCTGGGCAATCTGCGCGCGGCGGTCATCGTGGCTCTGGCGATTCCGCTCTCGATGTTGGTCGCGTTTTCCGGCATGCTGCGCTTCGGCATTTCCGCCAGCCTGCTCAGCCTGGGGGCGATCGACTTTGGCATGATCGTCGACAGCTCGGTGGTGATGGTCGAAAACTGCGCGCGGCATATCGCCCACGGCGACAATCGGCGGCGCCGCATGATCGACGTCGTCAGGGAGGCCGCCATCGAGGTCCGCCAGCCGACGATGTTCGGTGAGCTGATCATCATGATCGTCTACTTGCCGATCCTCACTTTGGAAGGGATCGAAGGGAAGCTCTTTCGCCCGATGGCGCTAACGGTCGTCTTCGCGCTCGTCGGGTCAATGCTTTTGTCGCTGACGCTCATGCCCGTGCTGGCGAGCCTCCTCTTGCCGAAGCGGATCGAGGAGCGAGAGCCGCTTCTGATGCGTATCGCGCAACACATCTACGCTCCTCTGCTGTGGTTCTCGATGCGTCACAAAACGCTTGTTATTGGGTTCGCCGGCGGCGCGCTGTTCGTGGCGTTTGGCGTGATTGCTCCGAACCTGGGTTCCGAGTTCGTGCCCCGTCTGTCCGAAGGGGCGATTGCGGTGAGCGTGGTGCGGCTCACGGGCACCGACATCGACGATTCGATTGAATACAACACGCGGATGGAAAAGGCGGTCTTGGCCGCGTTTCCAGACGAGGTGAAACATGTCTGGAGCCGCATCGGCACCGCCGAGACCGCCACCGACCCAATGGGCGTCGAGCTCACCGACACGTTCATAACGCTAAAGCCCCGGAAGCGGTGGAAACGCGCTCGGACTCAAGCGGAGTTGACCTCGCTCATCGAAAGAGAGCTGCGCGACATGCCAGGCCAACGGCTGCTGTTCTTGCAACCGATCGAAATGCGGATGAACGAGATGGTGTCGGGCGTCCGCGCCGACGTGGCCGTCAAGCTCTATGGCGACGATCTCGACGTGTTGGCCGCGAAGGGGAAAGAGATTGAGGCGATTTTAAGCCGCGTGCCCGGCGGCGCCGACGTGAGTGTTGAGCAAACTACCGGCCAGCCGGTGCTCGAGATCAAGCTCGACCAAGAGCAGTTGGCGCGGCATGGGGTGCCGGCCAAAGTGGTGACGGACATCATCGAGTCGATCGGCAGCAAGGCGCTGGGCGAAGTGATCGAAGGGCAGCTTCGTTTTCCTCTCGTCGTTCGTTTGCCGGACTCCATGCGCGAGGGAACGGCGGGCGTAGGCTCAATCATGGTTCCCACGGCTTCCGGCGAGCGCTTGCCGCTCTCGCGGCTGGCCAAAATCCGCATCGTGCAAGGACCGTCGACAATCACCCGCGAGTGGGGGCAGCGGCGGATCACGGTCTCGGCCAACGTCCGCGGCCGTGACGTTGGCAGCTTTGCCGCCGAGGCCGAGCAGCGGATCAAGGCGCGGCTCACGCTGCCGCCCGGCAGGTACTTTTACGAATTTGGGGGGCAATTCGAGCATTTGCAGCGGGCTCGCGAGAGGCTGCTCATCGTCGTGCCTCTGGCCGCGATTCTTATCTTCACGCTGCTTTACTTCACCTATCATAACGCCGTGGATGCACTGCGGGTTTTCACGGGCGTGCCGTTCGGCTGGGTGGGAGGCGTTTTCGCGCTCTGGTTGCGAGATATGCCGTTTTCGATCTCCGCGGCGATCGGCTTCATCGCTCTCTCAGGCGTGGCCGTGCTGGACGACATGATTCTCGTCTCTTACGTGAGGCAATTGCGAGACCAAGGTTTGCCGCTGGAAGACGCCGTCATGCAGGCCGCCAAGACACGGCTGCGGCCCGTGTTGATGACCACGTTGGTGGCCAGCCTTGGCTTTTTGCCGATGGCCTTCAGCACGGGGATGGGGGCCGAAGTGCAGCGGCCGTTGGCCACGGTGGTGATTGGCGGCGTCATCGCCGCGATGGTCATGTCGCTGTTGGTGTTGAGAGTTTTGTATCTGTTGTTCAAGTCGCCGATCACATCCGTCGAACCGTCAATGAGTCTTGATGAACCGCGACAGCTCGTGGACGCGCCTTCGTTTTAGTCCGGTTAAATTGAAAGGATTGCCTGATGAACGCTAGAAACACGACGATATATGGAACCGTACTGGTCGCCGGCCTTGGAGTCTGCGGCTGTAACAATTCGCCCGAGAAGACGGCGCCCGCGGTCGAGCTGTCGAGCGACTTCGAGGGCTGCGGCGGTTGGTGGTGCGACGAACACGGCGTTCCGGAAGAAATGTGCGCGCAGTGCAGCTCAAAGCTGGCGGCCGACTTCAAAGCGCGGGGCGATTGGTGTGACGAGCACGATCGCCCCGATTCGCAATGCTTTATTTGCCACCCGGAGAGAGAAAGCGAGTTCGCCGCGCAGTACGAGGCCAAGTACGGCGAGGCGCCGCCGAAAACGCGGGACGTGGAAGAGCATGCGCACGATCCTCAACACTAGACCACTTCCTGAACTTCCGGCGGGGGAGCGACGAGAATGTCGAGCATCAGCACTAACTGCGATGAGTGCCACTGCCGGCCGCGTGACGTAGAATGAACCGCGGGGCCAACGGTTTATCACGAAAGAAAAGACGGTGACATGATGACACGGTTCGGCGCGCTTGGCGCGTTGATGTTCGCCATGGTCGCCTGTTCGCCACGCGCGGTGGCGGCGCCGGCGGTTGGAATTGGCGTGTCCCGGGCGGTGACGCGCGTCGTACATCGCCCCAACCGTTGGCGGTACGCCTGGCATAATGACCGTTGGTGGTATTGGACCGCCAACGGTTCTTAGGACTATTTTGACGGCCGGAGTTGGCGGAGCTACGATTCGCGACGCTCCCTGTCCGCTTCGCCGGCGCGCGGTTATCGCAAGGCGCAGGCGTTTGAATCGCCACCCGCCGCGCCGCCGCTCCGGCCGTTTTCCTGGGCCGCGCAAGCGGACGGCATTGCCGTCGATTCGGCCGAACCGCTTCGCGCGGAAATGATTGCGCCCTCGCTTCCCACGCCGTTACGCGCCGGCAAAAGCTTTGGCGGCTTTGAGACGCCGGGGCGCGCAATACCGGAGCCTTTGCCCGGTGTCGGCCGCGGCCGTGCGGGAGCGGCCGCGTCAGGCGGCGGCGCCTTCGGAGGGCCAACGGGCCGCTCCCTGGGCGCGGGCGGCGCCGCCGGTGGGGCAAGCCTCCCGCAGTGACGGGCATCATGGCGGCGGCAACGACTCGAGTTGAGCGCCGCGGTTGAGCGGCGCGCCAACCGCCCGTTCCAAGGCCAACCGGCGGCGATGGTAATCGGCGATCGATTCCTGATAACGCTCCTTAAGCGTAATGAACTGCCGCTGCGCGGCCACAAGCCGCAGAAAATCGCCCCGGCCGGTTTCATAAGCGGCCAAAGCCGAGGAGACATTGTCCTCGGCGGCGGGTAAAATCCGCTCGGTATACAGACCAACCGTCTGTTGGGCTTCGTCAAACTGCTCAAAGGCCGTTTGCACCTCGCGGTTGATGTCGTCGATTCGCTGCTGGTACTCCGCCCGACGTTGGCTCAAGCGCCACTGGGTTTCGCGCACGGCGGCGTAGCGTTTGTCGCGATACAGCGGCACGTTCATGTTCAAGCCGACCTGGCCGCGCTGCGAGGCCTGTGTCCAGAAATTGTCGTAGCGACCGAAGACCTCGACGTCCGGCATGAACTCCTTTTCCGCCAGCCGCAACCGCGCCTGCTCGGCGCGCATCTTGGCGGCCAGCGCCGCCAAGTCGGGCCGCCGCGCGAGCGCCTCGCCGCGCAACTCCGTCGCTGACAACACCAACACCGGCGCGTGCAGTCGCGCGGGCGCCGCTGGAAGGAAGGCGTCGGGCGGACGGTGCATGAGGGTGTTGATCCGGGCAATCGCGATCCGTTCCAACCGCTCGAGTTCGAGCCGCCGGCGGGCCAAATCCGCCAGTTCCACTTCCGCCTGCAACACGTCTTGCCGCGGCGCCAGGTTCGCTTCATAGCGGCGCGCGGCAATCTCCTGAAACTGCCGCAGGCGGGCGGTGTTCTCCGTGTTCAGCGACTGTTCTTGCCGCGACAGATAGTAATCATAAAAAGCCAGCCCCGCGGCTTCGATGATCGAAAGCCGCGCATCTTCAACGTCCCAGCGCGCCGCGAAGCTTTCGTCCAGCGCGGCCGCGCCGCGCAACTGGCGTTTGCCAAACCAAGGCAGCGTCTGCGCACCGCCCACGACGTATCCGGACGTGTTGCCGGGCACGCTCGTAACCGCCGAGTTCAGCGACGCGGGGGCGATCATGCCGGTGAAAACCGGATCGTCGAGCGCCCGCGCCTGCGGATAGCGCTCGGCGGCCGCCAACCACGCCGCGCGCATCGCCCGCAACGTTTGGTTGCGCGCCAACACTTCGTTGAGAAGCTGGACGAATTGCAGCTCGCGCTCGCCTTGAAATGGTTCGTCCGCGGTGATTGGCCGTTGTGCTCGATGAACACCGGCCAGTTGAACGATAGACGCGGCCGTTGCACGATGGTTGCTATTGTCGGTTGCGTTTAGACTCGCGCTTCGTATATCGCTGAGAGCCGCCGTCGGCGCCAACGGCTGCGCATTGCCACGCGCAGGCGTGCCGCGCTGGGCCGACGCCGCCGAGCCTCCGCTCGGCGCCGCGCCACGAACCGCCTCGGACGCGGATTGACAACCCATCGCGGCGGCGCAGAGCAACAGGCATCCGCACATCGAAACCCGCTGCTTCAGGGACATTCCGCCTCCGCGCAAATCAGTAACGTAAACCCAGGCGGCCAACGGGTTAGCAGGAGGGCCACGACAAAGACTTGTCCAAGAGTAGATCGGCGCCAAAGGCATAATCGCTCTAATTCCACCATCTCGCGCCCGCAGGGTCGCCCTGACCGTCACACCTCGGCCGCCGGCCGTAGCCGACTTCGTGAGAAGTCGGGCCGTCGCCGAGGTTTAGGGCCGGAACTCTCACGAGCTGTGCTACGCAGAGGGCATCGCCCACGCGGGGGCCGATCAATCATCCGGGGCTTGGCTCTGAATTGTTGAATTGCGGCCCAACCCGTATTGCCCTTGTCGCCCGGCGCCCGCGGCGATACACTTGGCACCCATTTCTCCCCGCGGCCGTCCCGGCGCCGCGTTTTTCCTTGCATTGGGAAACGAGGCTCTTACAATAGTTTGAAGAGCCCCAATTCCCGTCGTCTCAATACGTTCGGATAAAAACGATGAAATTGGCGATGGTTGGTGCTTTGGTTGTCGCAGGTCTGGTCGTGCTTGTCTTTGGCGATCGTTTCACTTCCGGCGAGGCGCAAGCCCAGCACTTCGCTCAGCAGCGAGTCGCCGTACAGGACGTAAAGCCAACAGCCGATCTGATTACGCTTTCAGCCGCCGCGGCCGACGAACAAAACGAGCAGGTGCAGCAGGTTACCATCATCGACCCCAAAACACGGGTCATGGCGGTGTATCATGTGAAGGCCAAAAGCGGTGAGATCGAGTTGAAAAACGTGCGTAAGTTCGACTGGGATCTGCAAATGGAAGAATTTAACGCTGTCAGCCCGCTGCCGCGCGAAGTGCGGTCGCAGGTGGCGCCCAATTATCGGCCCAAATAACGTCATGTCGCCCGCCGGAGCCGCCGTCGGCCGACGCCTGAGCCGCCAACGGCCCGGGGGAGAAAAACTCGCTATGGCCCGTAAACTCGTACCACTCGATGAAGCCGCCAAAACGCTGGGCATTTCGCCCGACGAACTGAACCACATGCGCGAAGGCCGTCAAATCTACGGCTATCGTGATGGGGCAAGCTGGAAGTTCAAGCCCGAAGACGTCGAGCGACTGGCCCAGGAATTGGCCGAACGCGGCCCAACCGCCGCCTCCGATTCGTCGAGCATGGCGCTCGATCTTGACGAATCGGACGATGACGGCGAGGACATCGTGCTTTTGAACGAAGACGACCTGGGCGGCCTGGCCAGCGGATCGAGCACGGTCATCGGCGGCCCGGCCCACATGCAGTCGCCCGAAGACAGCGATATTAAACTAGGCACCGCCAGCGGCATCGAAATGGTCGGCGCCGGCGGATCAAGCACGGTCCTGGCCGCGAACATCGGCAAAAGCGACAGCAACGTCAGTATTCGTCTGGCGGATGAAAGCGGCCCGGTGAGCGACGTGTTGCCCGTCGATAGTTCCAATGTCTTGTCGTCGGCTCTTGCGCCAAGCGGTTCGGACAGCAAAAAGAAAGGCGGCAGCGACGTGGCGCTGCTCACCGAGGCCACCGCGGGCGCGGGGCTCGACAGCGCCGGCGAATTGGCGCTGGGCAGCGATCTGGGACTAGGCAGTGAATTAACATTGGCCGCCGGCGGCAGTTCGGGCAAAATCGTCGATGGCGGGCCGGGTAGCGATCTAACATTGGCCGTCGGCGGCAGTTCTGGCAAAATCGTCGATGGCGGGCCCGGCAGCGATTTGACTCTCGCCACCGGCGGTAGTTCCGCCAAGATCGCCGGCGATACCGGCAGCGATCTGACGCTTGGCGGCGACGACGATGATGTCTTCAGCCTGCACGATAGCGGCTCGGCCATTCGCCTGGCCGACGAACCCAGCGGCGGTTCTTCAGGGCCAGGCAGCGACATCACCATCAGTCCGGGCGACAGCGGCATCAACCTGATCGACCCCAGCGACAGCGGCATCTCGTTGGAAGAGCCGCTGGAGCTCAGTTCGGCCGACGACGATGAATCTTCGTTTGACTTAAGCAGTGACTCCTCCAGCGGCGATTCGAGCGGCACGCTGGGCGACAGTGCCGATTTTGATTCGGACGCCGTCATGGAACTGCAAAGCGAGGACGAGTTTCTGCTGACGCCGCTGGAAGAGTCGATGGACGACGAATCGCAAGACAGCGGCTCGCAGGTCATCGCGCTCGATTCCGACACCGATTTCGACGACGCCACGCCCACCGTCATGGGTTCAGCCGACGCATTCGGCGGAGCGGGCTTGTTGGAGGCGGACGACGCCGGCGGGCCGGCCGGTTTTGGCGCCGACCTGGGCGCGGCCGTGGCCGTGGCGCCGGGCTTGGCCGTGGCGCCCGGCGGCATGATGATGGCACCCACCGTGCAGGCCCGCTATGGCGCATTCGATATGGTGCTGTTGTCGATGGGGGTATTGATGTTGGCGGTGGGAGGCATGATGAGTTACGACCTGATGCGGAATATGTGGAGCTGGGAGGGAGCTTACTCGGCCAACAGCGCCATTATGGATCAGATACTGGCAATCATAGGTAGTTAGAATCATCCGGCGGCGACACCGGCCGGTAACCTCGCGGGCAACGAATGCCGCACAACCAACAACGATTCGGAAGGAGTCGAATCATGCATGCCGCGCGAGCCGCGCTACTGACCGGCGGCCCTCTGTGCCTTGTTTCATTGGGCCTCATTTTATTGGCCGGCTGCCAAGTTGTGCCCAAGGGCCAGCTTGACGCGGCGGAAGCCCACAATCGTATTCTCACCGAGCAGAAAAACTCGCTGCTGGCCGAGAACGAGAACCTGAAAGCTCACAGCCATCGCCTGGAAGACCAGGTAAAACAGGCCGAGGAGGAATTGGCCGCGCTCGACGAACAAGTCGGCGATACGGTGCGCCGGGTGGCGGCGAAGCATTCCTCTGAAATGTCCGCCGACCTGAGCAAGCGCTTCGCCCAGTTGTCGCGGCGGCATGAGGGAATGGAGTTCGACCCGGAATCGGGTGCCAGCAAGCTGGACACCGACGTGCTGTTCGACAGCGGCAAAGCCGAGATTCGCACCGACGCCTACCCCATGCTCGACGAATTCGCCGACCTGCTTAAATCGCCCGAAGCCAGCGAGCTGCGCGTGATGGTGGTGGGCCACACTGATAGCCGGCGCATCGCCAAACGTGAGACGCGCGAGCATTTTCCGGACAATTGGCATCTGGCCAGCGCTCGATCCTTGGCGGTGGCCGAATATTTGCAGAGCCGCGGAGTGCGTGAAGAGCAGCTCGGCATGACCAGCTTTGGCAAACACCAGCCGATCGCCTCCAACGGCAGCCCGACGGAGCGGCAACTCAACCGCCGCGTCGAGATTTTTGTGACCGGGCCCAACACGCCCATTGTCGGCTGGAGCGGCGCCAAAAGGGAACGGTATTAAGAGGCTATCCGAAAACTCGGATTTCGCCGTGGCAGCGTATCGTGGGGCGGCTCGCCGAGCCGTCTTTCGCTTCCAGACGGGCCG